>CAYRKA010000005.1:31278-44202 GCA_964424785.1 uncultured Lachnospiraceae bacterium
CAGCCACGCAGCCCTGCCGGACAGGCCGCTCATATACGCCGCAGCGTTCCTGCATGATATCGGCCGATACGACCAGATCACGGACGGAACGCCACACGAGCAGGCAGGCGCCGGGCTCGCGGGGATGATTATGCCGGAGTGCGGCTTCGGCGCAGCGGAGACCGCAGCCGTACAGCGGGCAATTCTCGGGCACCGCACTTTGGCGGAACAGCCGGACCTGCTCTCCTCATGGCTTTACCGCGCCGACAAGCAGTCGCGCCCATGCTACGCCTGCGCTGCTGCCGGGGCATGCAGCTGGCCCGCCGCGAAGCGCAATCTCTCGATCCGCTTCTGATGCGGCGGTCACCGGGACAGTATGATCATTTTTCAGGAGGACTTTCATCATGATTATCGGTACAAAGACTTTTGATACAAACCATCACTGCTACATCATGGGCATCCTGAACGTAACGCCCGATTCTTTCTCCGACGGAGGCCGTTTCAACACGCCTGACGCAGCGCTGCGCCACACAGAAGAGATGCTGCGCGACGGGGCAGATATCATTGACATCGGCGGGGAATCGACGCGCCCAGGCCATCAGCAGATCACCGACGAGGAGGAAATCTCACGCGTTGCCCCCATCATCGAGGCTGTGAAATCACGCTTCGATACACCTGTTTCCGTCGACACATACAAGGGAGCTGTCGCCGAAGCCGCACTGCAGGCAGGCGCCGATCTCGTAAACGACATCTGGGGCTTCAAATACGACCACCGCGTTGCACAGCTTACCGCAAAAAACCACGCGGCCTGCTGCCTGATGCACAACCGCGACACGGCTGACTACACTGATTTCCAGAAGGATTTTCTTGATGATATGCGTGAATGTGTCCGCATCGCAAAGGATGCAGGCGTAGCAGACGACAAAATAATCCTGGATCCGGGCGTTGGCTTCGGCAAGAATCTTGAGCTGAACCTCGAGATCACGAACCATGTCGATATCCTGCGGACACTTGGCTATCCTGTCCTTCTTGGCACCTCACGCAAGTCCATGATCGGACTGACGCTCGACCTGCCATCCGACCAGCGGGTCGAGGGTACGCTCGCCACGACCGTCATAGGCGTGATGCGAGGTTGCTCCTTTGTGCGTGTACACGATGTCAAAGAAAATAAGCGTGTCATCCAGATGACCGAGGCGATTCTCGCACACTGATGCCGAAAAGGCCGGATACGCGGGATTGATCGGTCCTATCTGCCCGCGCGGCAAAAGGAAACAGATAGCTCGCAGCACGTACCAGAGTACGCCGATTGACAGCGCGGTTTGTGGAAAGGAGAGCTTTATGGATCAGATCACAATACAGAACCTTGAACTGTTTGCAAAGCACGGCGTTTTCCCCGAGGAAAACACTCTCGGGCAGAAGTTTCTCCTCTCCGCTGTGCTGTACACTGACACAAGAAAGGCCGGCCTGACCGACGCGCTGGAATACTCCACGCACTACGGTGAGGTCAGCCATTTTATCAAAGCATTTGTCGAGGGGCACACCTTCCGGCTGATCGAGAGTGTCGTGGAGCAGCTCGCTGAGGAGCTGCTGCTCGCGTTCTCTCTGATCGAGAAAGCTGATCTTGAGATCAAAAAGCCCTGGGCGCCGATCGGGCTGCCGCTCGATACGGTATCGGTCCGCATCACGCGCGGCTGGCACACGGCTTACATTGCCCTCGGCTCCAACCTCGGGGACAAAAAGGCATATCTGGACGGCGCCGTACAGGCGCTCCGCACAGACCGCCGCTGCCGTGTAGTCCAGGTCGCGGACTATATTGAGACCGAGCCGTACGGCGGCGTCGAGCAGGATAATTTCCTGAACAGCGCCCTGGAACTGCGCACACTTCTCCCACCATACGAGCTGCTTGAGCTCCTCCACAGAATCGAGCAGGAGGCGGGCCGCGAGCGCCTGATCCACTGGGGGCCGCGGACGCTCGACCTCGACATCCTGCTCTATGACGACCTGATCCTCGATACCCCGGAGCTCCATATCCCCCATATCGGGCTTCACAAGCGTGACTTCGTGCTGACGCCTCTGGCGGAGCTTGCCCCGTGGCTCCGACATCCGCTTCTCGGGAGAACCATCGCCGAGCTGAGGGACGAAGTGCCCAGCCAATGATTTTCGGCCTGCCGCAGTGCGATCATTACTGTTCACAGCTCCTCCCCCTGTAAGCCACAGACCGCCTTCTTCGAAGGCTATATGCCGCTTCCGGGATTTTTGAGCTGAATATGCTCCCGCAGGGTAAACAGCTCCGGATGCGCGATATACTGGTTGAGCTCCGCTCCCATAAAGAGCAGGTACATACATACATAGAGCCACAGCATCGCTACTACGAGTGTCGTCAGGCTGCCGTAAATCACAGACATATTGACTGCAAAATCAAGATAAATTGTAAAAGCATATGAGAAGAGCGCCCAGGACACAGCTGTGAACACTGCTCCCGGGAACTGGCGCCTGAATTTCAGTCGGCGGTTCGGTACGAACGCATAGAGCACCATGAACAGGAATACCAGAAACACCATCGCGATCCCCAGCGGCAGCAGCATGATTGTCGATGGATACTGTTCCAGCAGCCGGACGTTCTCCCGCAGGAAATCCACGATACTGTAGCCAAACACCAGAATCCCCAGGCTGACGGCCAGCGCAAGGATCAGGACGACCGTGTAACATGCTGCACGCAGCCTCGTAACCAGATAATTCCTGCGCTCTGTAATCTGGTTGATCGAATTCAGGCCGTCTGCAATCCCCATCATCCCCTTCCCCGCTGTCCACAGCGCAGCGATCGCCGTCCACGAAACGATAGCGGAGGATTTGTTGAACAGGCTGCTGACTGTCGGCTCAATGATGTCCCTTATTTCAAATGGCGTAATCTCATCAAGCGCATACAATACCTGATCCTGCGTCAGCGGCGTAAACTGTATCAGCGTCAGCAGCAGCATCAGGATCGGAAAGACACTCATGATAATGAAAAAAGCAGCCTCCGCAGAGTGCGCTCTGATACGGTCTGAGTCCATCTTGGCCAAAAATTTACGAATCAGTTCAATGATACGATAGAGCTTCATTTATTTTCTCCCTGTATGCAGAGGATTTCCCTCATCACAGCCATAGTAATATTCCAGGATTTCCGTATAGCAGGCTCCTTCGGAGGCCATCTGCGCCGCGCCGCACTGGCTCATGCCGATCCCATGCCCGTATCCGCCGCCTCTGATGATAAAGTCCGGCAATCCGGAGGCATCCGACTCCGACATCACGTCTCCGGATGCGGTACCATAGATAGCCTGTATCGTGAAATACGCACTTGGAAGCATCCGCATTCCACTCACGGAACTGCTGTCCCTCAGGACAATCTCAGCCTGTCCCGGAGACAAAACGCAGCGCACGGCATACGCTCCATCAACCATGAACGCCTGCTCTTCCCCGCATATTGCAAGCTGCAGCACCTGGCCATCCTGCGCACGCTTCAAGACGGAAACCGACGATACCGTTTCCGCCTCATACCCATACTGCTCCCGCATACTTGCAAGCAGCTGCTCCTGTGAAAGCCTGACCTCCCAGCGCAGCCACGGCGAACCATATTCCGCGTCCTCCGGCGGTTCCGCAGACAGAAACTGTGCGAATGCCTCATCGCTCCCCAGGTCATCCCGGCCTTTGCTCAGGCAGGCTGTCGAATAGTACTGTACCTCATCCAGCGGAAGCGTCTGCCCTGCTGTCGCCTCTACCGCGTTTCTGGATGCCTCGGAACTTCTGTAGTTATTATATACTTGAAAAGCGACACTGTCATCTAAATCTTCCGAAATATCATCCGTTTTTTCCCGCTGCATACAGCTCCGCGCATACGTTCTCGCGCAGACAGCCTGCGCCTTCAGCGCCTCCGCCGGATAATCAGGCGGCATCTCACTTGACACAACACTGCAGAGATATTCCTCCAACGGCAGCTCATTATAAAGTGCAATCCCGTCCTCCTCCTTTTTCAGATACAGCTTCCCGCTGTACCCGGGCGCGCCGTCTCCCCTTACGATACTTGTCACCGTGACCGGATTCCCATTCTCTGCGTCTACACACAGCAGGGTATCCTTCGCCAGCGAGGAGGCTCTTACACAGAATTCTTCCCCGGCCTCAAGCTGCTGTGCTTCCCGATCCTCCTCGTCCCCGGCCTGTCCCTCTTCCCACTGATACACTGTATATGCCGAATCGCAGGTCAGCGTGACAGAATCATGGCAGCGTTTCTCATACCCTGTCGTCAAAATCCGCACGAGAATATCACGCCCTGTGCTGTTCCCTGCATTATATTCCTCAGCCGCTCCCTCTGCTTCTGCGCCATCCCCTCCTGCTGCCGGATCCCTGCTTTTTCCCGTTTCCCCGGTGTCCTCCCCGCACATCGAATCTGCCCGCTCCTCCTCTATATGTGCAGCCGTTTCCGACTCCCCATACTGAATATAGCGGTAAATCAGATATCCCGACACAAGGATCAGCCCCGCCGACACAGCAGCCTGTATCATCGCCACAACTCCGCCCCGAATCTTATTTGCCTCCTCCCGCTGTCACCAGGTTCCTTTCCCCGGCAGCCTCGCAGCAAGTGCGCAGCTTCTGCCCGGACAATAACAGTATATGCCGCCCATCCGCTGTTCAGTCCAAGACAATACCGGCTGAGCCGGTACAAAAACTGTACACCTGCATCCTGCTTGTGCTATAATTTCAGCAGAAAATACACGTTTCCGGCTATTGTCCGGGCAGCATTGCTCTGTGCTCTTCCAGTGCAAAGCGGCGTCGGTCAATACCTTGTTTCGTGTGCATATGCAGGAGGATTCCCTTATGAAAAAAATACTTGTGATCGGTTCTACTGTTGTTGATGTGATTATCGATGTGGATCATCTCCCGAAGACCCAGGAGGACGTGCACGTGATCCGCCAGGCTATGTCGCTTGGCGGCTGCGCATACAATACCTCAGATATGATACGTCGCTTTGGTGTGCCCTATATCCTGTTCTCGCCGGTCGGCACCGGCGCATACGGCGATTTCGTGCGGACACAGCTCGCTGCACGCGGCATCCAGTCTCCGATCCCAACCCCCGCCTGTGACAACGGCTGCTGCTATTGCTTCGTGGAAAGCACGGGCGAACGCACCTTCATTTCATACCACGGCGCGGAATATTTATTTGAAAAGGAATGGTTCTCCCTGATCGACGCCGACGAGATTGGCAGTGTCTATGTCTGTGGCCTGGAGATTGAGGAGACTACCGGGGCCCATATCGTCGAGTGGCTTGAGGCACATCCTCAGCTCACAATCTACTTCGCTCCGGGACCGCGCATTTCACGGATCGCGCCCTCGCTCCTGGACCGCATCCTTGCACTGCACCCGATCCTGCATCTGAATGAGGATGAGGCATGCACCTGTGCAGCCGCACGGAGGGCTGGCATGGCCGCATCTGTTGACAGCGCTTCTGTCCGTACATCCGGCGCGGAGGCTGCCACAACGCAGTGCTCCGGCCCGTCCGGCACAGTGGCTCCCCTCTCCCTTGAGGATGCCTCCGCCCTCCTGTTTACCCTGACACAGAATACAGTGATCGTCACTCTGGGGGAGCGCGGGGCATACTGCCACTCAGCCGATGGCACAATCCTTGTCCCCGGCTTCCCGGCACATCAGATCGATACGATCGGCGCAGGCGACTCCCACATCGGTGCTGTCATGGCCTGCAGGCAGCTCGGTATGCCGCTGCCCGACGCCGTCCGCGCCGCGAACCGCGTCGCCGCGAAGGTCGTCGAGACAAAAGGAGCCCTGCTGCCGCCAGATGACAGGGTGGTTATTGATGCGCAGACCCGCGAGAGGTATATTGCTGCTAACGCAGCACGCGGGTCGCGCGGCGAGTAGGGCAGATTGCATCTTCCCTGCTCGATTGATTTGATCGATCAGGCTTCCGGCTGATACTCGGCAAGCTCCGCCCCGACCTCTCCTGCGATCCTGTCCCGGAACTTCTCCTGATGCTTTATTTGGATGCCTCCGTTCAGGCTCTCATTAAGCGGTATCGTCACATAATATTTCCCGTCATATCTGGTACGCGTATAGCACGGAATATAGGAATCCTCTGCGAGCACTACCTCCCCGCTGCTGTCCCGTTCCAGGCGGATACGCAGAATAACCGAATCACGGTTGCCCGCGATCTGATTGATACTGGACTGGAAATCCCCGACAGAGTAAAAACACGGGACGCTTCTCCCGTCCGCCGCCGTAATCGTCGTGTAAGGCTGGAGCAAATGGCAATGGCTGCCCACAATATAATCAGCCCCGGCATCCGCGACCTCCTGGGCCTGCTCTTTCTGGCTGTCCTGAACCGCGAATACGTTTTTAACTCCCCAGTGCATATACACAATCACATATTCCGCTCCTCTCTCCCGCAGCTCGCGGATATCAGCGGCAGCCTTTTCCTTCTTATAATCATTCAGAATTGCATCGACCTTCTCCTGCGGCCATTCATACTCCTTTTTATTGAAGCCAGTCGAAGTATAAGAGAGAAATCCAACCTTCATCCCATTAATATTGACGATCAGCCCCCTGGGAGTATCCTCTGACGGGAAAATACCTGTATGTGCAAGCTGATACCTGCATACCTGCTCCTCAGTCGCCAGCGCACCCTCCTCACCGGCATCACAATTGTGGTTGTTCGACATCACCACAGCATCAAACCCGCCATATTTCACAGCATCCAGATACCTCGACGGTGCATTACAGTTTGCCTTGTTGTCAATATATGCCTCCTCAACCATATAAGGCCACGAGGAACACAGAACCGTTTCCAGATTCCCGATTGCGAAATCAGACTGGGCGATCACGCCCCGTACAAGTTCAAAGCTCTCGTTAAAATTATAGTCTCCGGTATCCGCCCCCTGCTTTCTCTGCTGTGAACCCGTACACATCATATCGCCGGTCAGCATGAGTACGGCACTGTCTCCCGACGTGGAGGAGGGATTTTCCCAGTATCCGGGCTCCGTCTCGACATAGCGCTGCCCGTATTCTCCAAGTGATGACAGCTCTTCACGGTCGACGGTGACCGTGCACAACTGTTCTTCGTCAAGATCCTCTGAAGAGCAGCAAAGTACACATGTCCCTGCACTGACTGCCGCTACCTCTCCGGATTCGCTGACCCTGGCTACCGCCTCATTATCGCTCGACCACTTCACGCCAGGCGCATCACCCCATCCATAAAATGCCCGCACAGTCCTGGAAACGCCCGACGGTAAATAGAGGGTGCTTCGTTCCAGGACCAGATGCCTGCGGTATTTCGCCGTCTTCGCTTTTGTGAACGAACTATAATGCTTCCCGGCTTCATCTTCCTGATAACTGCGGACCTTATACCAGATCGCAGAAACCTCCTGGTCAAAATCATTGTCAATCCAGGTGTCCTGAGATTTATTTGTGACCAAAGCAACCTGGATGAATTCCCCGTCCTTACTGTAGGAACGGTAAATCTCATATCCATCCGCGCCCTCCGGTTTTTTCCAGTATAGCTCAATCCCTTCATCCGTAATACTGGCAATCTTGAAACCATACGGTGCATTCACCTCTGTCTGTTCCTGTGCGGCAGCCGCCTGAATATCATCCTGTGCCCGGGCGTCTTCTGTGTCCGAGACTTCTCCCTGAACCGGGGCTCCCGTATCTGGTTCCGCCAGTCCCGCATCCGACATCCCTGTGGACGCTTCCTGCTGCGCCGCCTGATCCACCCTCTCATCCCTGGACTTTCTGTCCAGCCTCCACAAGCCGGCGCCCGCCAGACATAGTATTACAACAGCCACGCCCATCCTGGCAAACATTTTCTTTCCGCTATTTTGCTCCATTTCCATATCCCTTTATTTTCCCGGCTGCGCCGCACAGTCAAATAGAACCTGATACTGCATTATTTCCCTCCGAGCCTGTCCTTCCGTTTCATTACCACGTAGCTGTAGATGGCAAGTCCGATCAACGTTGTCAGATACGGGATCATCTGGATCAGCTCCGTCGGAATCGTCGTGAGCTGCATCAGATTGCCGAGCGCCTGCGCCGCGCCGAAGAGGAGCGACACGAGGAATCCGCCGACCGGCGTATCAGCACCCATCGAGCTTGCCGCGAGCGCGATGAAGCCCTTCCCGGCTGACATATCCTTCGTAAACATATTCATATAGCCGCCTGAAAGGAAATATCCGCCCATGCTGCACAGCACACCGCTCAGGGCCAGCGCGATATACTGGATGCGCTTCGAGCTGATGCCGACAGATTCCGCGGCATTCTTATTTTCCCCGACCGCGCGGATTTTGAGACCGAGCGGCGTCTTGTAGATAAAAATATGTACGACAACGACTGCAAGCAGCGCAAGATAGGTCATCAGGTTCTGTCCCGAAAGCACCTCGCCGGCAAACGGGATCGAAGCGATCAGCGGAATGTGGATGACCGGCGCGGACACGCTTGACAGGGAAGTGGAAGCGCCCCTGTCGCCGCACACCGCGAGCAGCAGCAGTACCGTACCGCCTGTAGCGATCAGGTTCAATGCGATAGCTGCCAGAATCTCGTCCGTCTTGAGCTGCAGGATAAAAAACGCAAGCACCAGCCCGATCAGCCCGCCGAGCACCATCGTGATCAGGAGCCCGCCGAGAAAGCTGTGCGTCAGCGAGCTGAAAATAACGCCGAACAGCGACGCAAACAGCAGCATACCCTCGAGCGCCATATTCGTGATGCCGGATTTCGACGCGATGCCCGAAGCGAGCGTCGCGAACAGGATCGGCGTCGTGGCACGCAGGATGGCGTTGAAGAAATCAGGAGACAGTATATTTTTTAGCATCATGCCACCTCCTCTTCCTTCAGGGACGCCATCGCCTCCCTGGCGATCATCTTATGCTTGTAGCCGCTCAGGAACTGCTCCGCCACGACAAGCAGGATGATAATCCCCTGTGTGATCTGCACGATCTCCAGCGAGACATCCGTACGGCGTGCCATGATAGATGCGCCGGTACGCAGATACGCGAGGAACAGGGCCGCCAGCGGCGTATACAGAGGATTATTCCGTGAGAGCGTGCAGATGATGATAGCATCCCAACCATAGCCGAGCAGCGAAGTCCATGAAAATCTCGTATAGATCGGGCTGAGCAGCTCCACGCCCCCGCCGACGCCCGCGATAAAGCCGCCAAGGAGCTGCGATGTCATAATGACCTTAATGATGCTGACGCCCGAATATTTCGCGAACCGCTCATTCTGACCTGTCAGGCGCAGCTCATATCCTGTTTTGGTCTTAAACAGGAATACATAGCCGAGCACCGCGATTGCAAGCGCGACAAACAGACCCGGATGGATCCTCGTGCGGTCAATCAGCGTCGGCAGTGTCGACTCCTCCGGAATCAGCCACGAAGCCGAACCCACGCTCGGGTCACAGATAAAATGCATCAGGATAAAGGTACAGAACCACAGGGATATATAGTTCAGCATCAGCGAGGATACAAGCTCCGAGGCGTTCGTCTTGATCTTCAGGATCGCCGGGATCGCCGTGAACAGTGCGCCCGCTACGCCCGAGAGCAGGATCGCGACAACCGGGCTGACACCTGCCGGAAGCCCGAACTCCAGTGCGACAACCGCCGCGACAAGGCCGCCCAGATGGAACGCGCCCTCTCCGGCCAGGTTGATCTGGTTCGCCGAGAACATGATACAGACAGCCGTGCCTGTAAAGATCAGTGGGATCATCGCTTCAACGACATTTGCCATGTTGCGCATACTGCTTAAGGGTCCCGTAACCATAATGTAAATTGCGTTCAGCGGCTCCTCACTCACCATAAAAATAATCACAAACGAAATAAGGAGCGCGATAACGACCGAGAAAAACATCCGAAATGCCTCAAATTTTTTCACGCTGCTCATGATGCCGCACCTCCTTTTCCGAAATCATTTTTGAGCCCGAGCATATACTGGCCGAGCTGCTCCTCCGTCACATCGCTGACATCCTCAAACAAGCCCGAGAAGCGCCCCTTGTACATCACGGCCAGGCGGTCGCTCAGCGAGAAAATCTCGTTCAGGTCGGCCGAAACCAGGACCACCGCGCAGCCTGCGTCGCGGAACGCAAGCAGTCTCTTCCTGATAAATTCCGTCGCCCCGACATCGATGCCCCGCGTCGGCTGGTTCGCGATGATCACCTCCGGCTCCGTCGAGAATTCCCTCGCGACGATGACCTTCTGGATGTTCCCGCCTGAGAGCATCCCGACCTCCTGCTTCTGTGATTTGCATTTCACAAGGTACTCCCTGATCAGCTCATCGCTGCGTGCCTGGATCTGCTTCATCTTCAGCATCAGACGGCCGGAATATTTCCTGTTGTGATACTGGTTCGCGAACATATTCTCCTGAATGTTCAGATGCTGGGCGCAGCCGAATGCCATACGGTCCTCCGGGATGTGCCCGAGCTTCTGGTCGCGGATCTCCCGGATTGAAAGCTTCCGGATATCTCCGCCCTTCAGGATCACCGCTCCGCTGTACTTCTTTGAGAGGCCCGTGACCACATCGACAAGCTCTGTCTGGCCGTTGCCCTCCACTCCGGCTATCCCGAGAATTTCGCCGGCGCGCACCTCGAATGACAGGCCATCAATCTTTTTGACGCCCTGCGCATTGTACGCTTCGAGATTTTTGACCTCCAGCATGACCCTGCCCGGCTTCGCCGGTTTCTTGTCAAATTCAAGCACTACCTCACGACCGACCATCAGCTTCGACATATCGCTCGTGCTGATTTCGTCGACACTGTAGGTGCCCATACTCTTCCCGCTGCGCATAATCGTCGCCCGGTCGCAGATCCGCTTGATCTCATCGAGCTTGTGCGAGATAAAGATCACGGTGTGGCCATTGTCACGTAGCTTCTCAAGCTGGACGAACAGCTCCTCCGTCTCCTGCGGCGTCAGCACAGCCGTCGGCTCATCCAGGATCAGGATGTCCGCGCCACGGTAAAGCGCCTTCAGGATCTCGACCTTCTGCTTGATGCCAACCGGGATCTCCTCGACCTTCGCCCGGACGTCGATATCGAAATTGTATTTCTCCGCGATCGCTTCCGAGGCCTCGACTGCCTGCTTCATATCTATAAACACCCGCCCTTTGCGCGGCTCGACGCCAAGGATAATATTCTCCGCGACAGTCAGCGACGGCACCAGCATGAAATGCTGGTGTACCATGCCAATCCCCTTGCTGATTGCATCCTGCGGCGATCTGATTGTTGTTTCACGGCCGTTCAGCAGGATTTTGCCCTGGTCCGGCGATTCGATGCCGAACAGCACCTTCATCAGCGTACTCTTGCCCGCGCCATTCTCACCGAGCAGCGCATGGATCTCTCCCTTCTGCAATTCAAGGCTGACATCTTCGTTCGCAACGACACCGTTCGAGTAGATCTTCATGATATGCTGCATCTGCAAAACGGTTTCTTTTGCCACAAAATCACCCTCTTTCCCTCTTCTGCTTAAAATGGGGCTGTCCGCCCATAATACTGAAAACGGGCTGCTGTGTATGCGGTCCATACAACAGCAGCCCGCGCGAATTCACGCTGTCAATTTCAAAATACAAACTGGACTGTTAACGTCCTACCTTTACGGACTCCTTCAGCTCCTCAATCGCCGCCTGATCCATCTCGGAGGATGTGTAGACTTCAATCTTGCCATCCGTAATATCAGCTTCGAGCTCGTCAAGCTTCGTGCGGATATTCTCCGGGAGCATCTCCTCGTAATGGTCATCCTTCACGAGTCCTACGCCGCCCTCTGCGAAGCCATAGGTCTCCTGCGTGCCATATTCCAGCTCGCCCAGCATATCCTTGTGGATCGCCCTGTACAGGGATTCGCCTACGTTCTTCAGCGCTGAGGTCGGGATATAATCCGCATAATCCGGGAGCAGTGCAGCCTGGTCGGAATCTACGCCGAACGCGTACTTGCCCTCATCCTTGGCAGCCTCGATCTGTCCAAGGCCTGCGTTGCCTGCCACGTTGAAGCCTACGTCCGCTCCGCTCTGGTACTGGGACAGTGCGATGTCCTTGCCCTTCGTGGAGTCAACGAAGTCGCCTACGAAGCCTACCGCGATCTGGATATCCGGATCGATATCCACAGCACCCTGGATGTAGCCTACCAGGAAATCATTGATAACGGAATTATCCATGCCGCCAAGGAAGCCGATGATGTTGTTGTCCGGGTCGATACCCTCAAGCGTATCATCCACGGTCATCATAGCTGCCGCAGCACCTACCAGGTAAGATACCTCATTCTGCTTATACAGTACGTTGTAAATATTCTCCGGGTTGCCGTTGCTCTCAAAATCAAACGCCTCGTCGAAGAAGATGAACTTCTGGTCCGGATACTCCTCTGCTGCCTTTGCAAGCGGCTCAGCCATCTGCCATGTACCCATGATGATGACGTCATAGTCGCCGCTGTCGCAGTAGTCAAGCAATGTCGGCTCCCACTTGGACTCGTCTGCTGACGTTCCGCCCATCTGCTCCACCTTGAAATCAAATACATCCTCGCCCAGCTCGTCGCGGAGTCTTGTCAGACCCTCGTTCGCCGAATCATAGAATGACTTGTCACCAAGATTGCCATTGAGAAGGAGCGCTGCCTTGTAGCTCGTGCCTTCCGGTGCGACAAACGGAGCCTCGGTCTCTTCCTCAGCTGCTTCCTCTGTCGCAGCCTCCGTTACTTCCTCGGTCTCAGCTTCCGTCGCTGCCTCGGTCTCTTCCTCGGTAGCTTCCTCTGTCACTTCTTCCGTAGCTGCTTCGGTCTCTTCCTCAGTAACTGCTTCCGTTGCTTTCTCCGTCTCTTCCTCAGTTGCCTCTTCCGTAGCCGCCTCGGTCTCTTCCTCGGTTTCGGCTTCCGTCACCGCTTCGGTTACTTCTTCGGTCTCAGCTTCCGTTGCTGCTTCGGTCTCTTCTTCGGTCTCTTC
>CAYRKA010000005.1:44302-46052 GCA_964424785.1 uncultured Lachnospiraceae bacterium
CTTCCTCAGTAGCCGCCTCAGTTACTTCTTCGGTCTCTTCTTCGGTCGCTGCTTCCGTTACTTCCTCGGTCTCAGCTTCCGTTGCTTCTTCGGTTACTTCCTCGGTCTCAGCTTCCGTTGCCGCTTCAGTCGCTTCCTCAGTAGCCGCCTCGGTCACAGCCTCTGTAGCTGCCTTCGTCTCCTTCTCTGTCTCCTTGGTCGTGGAACCGCATCCGGCCAATGAAACAGTCAAAGCTGCAGCAAGCACAAACATAGTTGCCCTCTTCATTTTGCATTTCTCCTCTCGCAAGCATTTTGTATACTCAATAAAGTATCGCCCACCAATTCCTCCAAACGAAGCTCCCGGAAATCACGCATATACGTCGTAATCGTCGAAAAATTCGGGTGAATCAGTTTCTTTGGAATGATACCCATTCCCTGTTGAATCGCCAGTACCGGCAGGATCATCGCGGCATTGCAGTCGACATCATAGCCGCACATCACAATAATCCGCAAAGTTTTCTCATAATCGCCATCTCCGTACCACAGCGCGATCACCTCGCAGCACGCATTCGGGTACGCATGAATCCAGTTGTACCGATGATATCTCCTCCGGCACGCGGCAAGCGCATCGTGCCAGTCCCCATATTGCCCGCAGCATTCCAACGCAAACGATATCACACTGTAATACTCGCTGTCCTCCGGAATCAGCGACACAGCCAACCTGATCAGGCGGTGTATGTCCGGCTCTGTGAATGCCATCGATGTCAACACCGCATTAAACACTTCGCCAAGGATCCCGTTGTTCGCATGGGAAACCTCCCCGTCAGCCCATGCAAGCCGCGCAGCCAGGTACGCATCCCCCGGCGCCGACATACCGCAGATCCCGGCACGCATCTGGGCGCCGATCCATTCATTGAAGGGATTCGCGTTGACGCCGCTCGCCGGCGGGAATATCCCGGAACGGATATTGCCAAGTGCGATCTCTTCTGCCGACCAGCCAGTCGGGATCAGACCGATCCACGCCAGTGCGATCTCCCGCGACGTTATATCATAGCCACACTCACCGAATGCCTTCAGGAAAGCGAGCTCGTACGTGATATCATCATTATAAGTATCCGGCGTCCGAAGGAATCCGGATACTTCCCCATATGTACTGTAAAGCTTCTCCGAAGTGTAGCCCTCGACCATCGTACCAAGGGCTGCCCCGATCAGCTGAGACAGCCATGAAGCATGAATCCTCTCCCGGAACAGGTCAGTGCCTGCATCGACCGGAACCGCCGCCGGGAATGTAACAGTGGACGCATATTCTCCAAAGCTCTGGTAATACCGATGCGCCCAATAGGAGGAATTCACGTCCTTCGGCATACGGCGCAGCTCATAACGCAGCCTCGCTGTGATCTGATGCAGGGAAACCATATCGTGACGCTTCACTGCATCAAGTCCCTCCTCCAGGAGCCGCTCCATCCCGGATGTCGCCTGGTATCCACGGTTCTCCATCGCCTGTACCGCAGCAACCATGCTGCATTCCGGAGCCCCTGAGCCGGGAACATTGCTGCCCCACAGAAGAGACACCTGACCATCATAGAAATCAGATACCGATAAATTCTCCTCCCAGAGCTCTTCTTCCTCCGTAAGCAGCCTCGGCTGTGCATTCTCGAAAATGTCCGCCGCAATCTCCCAAGCCTTCATAACAACCTCCCATATGCTACACTATATCACATTCCCTCAAAAAATCAAATACAAATACTGTTATTTTGCTGATTCTAAG
>CAYRKA010000006.1:0-20384 GCA_964424785.1 uncultured Lachnospiraceae bacterium
GACAGGGGCTGCGCTTGCGGGCGCGGGCCTGATGCTCCGCGATTCGGCGGGGACAGTGCTTGCGTCGTGGGAGAGCGGCAGCGAGCCATATACGCTCAAAGGCATCCTGGCGAAAGGAGCGACGTATGAGCTCGTGGAAATTTCCGCGCCGGAGGGCTACGGGCTGGCGCAGAGCGTCGCGTTTACCGTACCGTCTGACGGGCAGGCCATCAATGTCACGATGGAGGATTCGCCTCTGCCGGGCGATTCGTATGGAAAAATCACGGTTATGAAATATACCTCGTACCAGGGCTATCCACTTGCAGTCGAGGAAACCTACTATATGGCACTGTTTGCGGACGCTGCCCTGACGCAGAGAGTCAGCAGTGTCAAGGCGGTCCAGCTTCAGAAGACGTTCTCCGGGAGCGTGGCTTTCGACCATCTGGCAGACGGCACCTACTACGTCGCGGAGACAGATGAATACGGGAATCCGCTCACGGGAGACGCTTATTGCAGCCGTATCGTGACAGATGGCACGTGTGTACTGCAGGCCGGCAACCAGACGGCGTCCAGCCGGATTGAAAACGCGTACCGTGTGCTGCCTCCGATGGCATATTACCTCGGGGAAGGCCGGATCGAGGTCACGAAGCACGTCTCTGACGGAGAGCAGAAGCTTTCGCTCGAGGACAGTACCTTCTATGTACGGCTGTTCATGGATGAGGAGCATAATTATCCGGTCAGTGATGTGCAGGAGCTGCATTTTGCGGGCAGCGACAGTGCGGCGGCCGTCTTTGAAGGCCTGGTTGATGGCACCTATTATCTCGCCGAGACAGACGCAGACGGTGTGTCGATGGTCAGCGGTGACAGTGAGTTCGGCTATGAGATCGATATGCCGGAGAATGTTTTCGCGGTGAGTGACACGGCTCTTCAGTACTCGGTAGCTTTTACGAATGTTACGGAGCATATCGAGGAAGAAGAGACAGTGGAGGAATTTTCGGGCGAAGCAGAAACAGAAACGGAAACGCCCGCGAAGTCAGTCAGGACCGCGGATACGACGCCGCTCTGGCTGTATGTCCTGCTGCTGGCGGCATCCGGGGCGGTTTCAGGCGCACTGCTGTATAGAAAGCGCAGACATTTGTTCTAAATGCAAGGGCAGGAGACATATATTAAAGCGGGCGCAGGTTGTCAGAGATATGCTTCTACGATTGATTTTCAGGGAGGGGGACTTTTTTGAAACGCAGTATCCTGCAGCGTGCGGACGGCAGGGAGGCGGACGGCCGCGGGCCCCAGGGCAGCCGTTCTGCTTCTTTGATCCGCGCGCTCCAGCTCCCTGAGGATTGCCGGAAGGGAGAGACTCTCGTCACACTTGAAGGACAGGGACGTGTCCGTATTGAAAATTTCAGGGGGATCTCCTCGTATACGCCTGAGGAAATCAGGCTTGTTACGCGCAGAAAAAAGCTCTGTGTCGCAGGGCGCGGGCTGAAGATCGACTGCTATTCGAGGGATGAGGTCGAGATTTCCGGCTTCATTGAAAAAATCGGATTTATGTAGGCGGAGCGGATGCTGTCTGCGGGAGGTATGCATGGAGACATGGATTTTAAACTGTATTACGGGTTATGTGCGTATCAGGATCATCGGGAATTCTTATGACCGTTTTCTCAATCTCTGTGCATACCACGGGATTTGCCTGTGGAACCTGACAGCCTGCGGGGATTCGTATGAGGCGTGTATTGCGCGGCGGGACTTCCGGCAGCTGAAAGCAATCGTGAGGAAAAGCCATACCACTGTCAGGATTGTCAGGCGGTATGGCCTTCCTTTTTTTATCCACAGATACCGGAAACGCCGGTTCAGCCTTCTTGGGATCGCCGCCGCGCTGCTGTTCCTGTTCTGGCTGTCCGGCCATGTCTGGAATATTTCTGTTGACGGGAACCTGTCACAGACGGATGATGTGATTTTTGAGTATCTGATGCAGGAAGGAGTCACACACGGAATGCGCAGGTCTGCTGTCGACTGCAAGGCGCTTGCTGCGCAGATCCGGAACTATTTTACACAGTTTTCGTGGGTGTCGGCGGAGCTGCGCGGCACACAGCTGATGATCCATGTGAAAGAGGGAATCCCGGGCGGGGAGGGCATGGGACAGGAGGCGGAGGATGAGGACGGCACGACTCCCGGGGGCAAAGAGACACAGTATCTCACACTCGGGGACACCGATCCGGTTCCTGCGCTTGCTGCTTCAAAATCAGGAACCGTCGTCTCAGTCTTTGTACGCAGCGGCCTTTCGCTTGTCGCGCCGGGAGATGAGGTGGAACCAGGGACGTTGCTCGTGACCGGCGCGATCCCTGTCACCGACGACAGCGGCGCTGTTGTCTCGTGGCAGTATGTCGAGCCGGATGCCGACATCGTGCTGCGGACGGTTTATCCGTATCGCGATGAGGCAGCACAGGCCGTCCCGGAGAAAATCTATACAGGAAATGCGAAGACGAGGTGGCTGTTCCGCCTGGGTGGCTTTCCGTTCTCGCTGCCCGGGACGCTTTGCCCTTACGAGACATTTGATGTCACGTCGAAGCTCATGCAGTTACGTATCATGGAGCATTTTTACCTGCCGCTTTATCTGCAGAAATTTGTCGTGCGGGAATATGAAATTCAGGAAACGGTCCGTACAAAAGAGGAGTGCGAGGCTGTGCTGACCCGAAATTTACAGGACTTTATGAAAAATTTAGAGGAAAAGGGGCTTCAAATATTTGAAAATGATGTTAAAATAGAATGGAATGAGGAGTCTGCCATTGCTTCAGGCACGCTGGTTACAGGGGAATCTGCCCTGAGGCGTGTGGAGGCCGGACGCACCAAGGAGGAATGACCTGATAATGAGTATGGTAGAAGTGTCACTTGCTGTTCCTGCCGGACATCAGCAGAATATTTTCGGTCAGTTTGACCAGTATGTCAGGAAGGTGGAACGGGCGCTCCAGGTGACCGTCCTGAACCGTGACGGGGAGATTCGGATCCTCGGTAGCGAATTGAATGCCGGCAGGGCAAAGAAGGTTTTCGAGAGCCTCTGTGCACTGTCCGGGCGGGGGGATGCGATCACTGAGCAGAATGTCGATTATGCGATCGCGCTCTCCTGGGACGAGAAGACTGAGAAGGTCGTGGAGATCGCCGGGGACTGTATCTGCCATACGGTGAACGGCAAGCCGATCGCCCCCAAAACGCTCGGCCAGAAGACGTATGTAGACGCGATCCGCAGGAAGATGATCGTGTTCGGCACGGGGCCTGCCGGTACGGGCAAGACCTACCTCGCGATGGCGATGGCAGTGACTGCGTTCAAGAATGATGAGGTGGGGCGGATCATCCTGACCCGTCCGGCGATCGAAGCGGGAGAGAAGCTGGGATTCCTGCCCGGCGACCTGCAGAGCAAGGTCGACCCGTATCTGAGGCCGCTCTACGATGCGCTGTACCAGATCATGGGGCCAGACAGCTTCGCGAAGAATATGGAGAAGGGGCTGATCGAGGTCGCCCCGCTTGCCTATATGAGGGGCCGCACGCTCGACAATGCGTTTATCATCCTCGATGAGGCGCAGAATACGTCCCCAGCCCAAATGAAGATGTTCCTGACGAGGATCGGATTCGGATCCAGGGTAGTGATTACGGGCGACCAGACTCAGAAGGATCTGCCGGGCGGGATGACGTCGGGGCTGGACGTCGCGATGCGTGTCCTGCACAGGATCGATGACATCGCTTTCTGTACGATGACCAGCCAGGATGTCGTGCGCCATCCGCTGGTACAGAAGATTGTCAATGCATATGAGGAATATGAGAAGCGCGAGCCCGTGTCCGGGGCGAAGCGCCGTAGGGTCGACAGCCGCAGGGCAAGCGCCGACCGCCGGTAATGTGAAATTGCGCATGGGCAGCAAGTGTGCCCGGACTACTTAAGAGGAGCAGGCAGAGTATGACGATAGAGTTTGAGGATGAGAGCGGCATTGCGCTCGGCATTGATGCCTACGGGGTCGCTGCGGAGGTGATTGCCTGTGCGCTTGATTATATGGAGTGCCCCTATGAGGCACAGGTGAATGTCCTTCTGGTTGATGATGAGGAAATACGTGTCCTGAACCGCAAGCACCGGCGAGCGGACCGTCCGACGGACGTGCTGTCATTCCCGATGGTGGAATATCCGGCTCCGGGACAGTTTGATTTCCTGGAGGAGGACGGCGGCTGCTGCTTTGAGCCGGATTCCGGCGAGCTGATGCTGGGGGATATTGTGATTTCGGCGGCGCGGGTGCTTGCGCAAGCGGATGAGTACGGCCACAGCGTGAAGCGCGAGTTCGCTTTCCTTGTCGCTCACAGTATGCTGCACCTGATGGGCTATGACCATATGACGGGGGAGGAATCGGCAGTAATGGAGCGCCTGCAGGAGGAGATCCTCGGGCAGCTCGGCATTTCAAGATAAGGAGGCAGATTATGAAGAAGAGAATTTCCAGAAGGATACTTGCAGGGGTGGCCGCGGCTGCGATGCTGGTTGGCTGTGTGCCTGGTCTTGCCGCGTCCGCTGAGGAGGAGAACCCGATGGTGAGGAGCTTCCTGACCGGCAAGCTTGTCCCGGAGTCGATCGGCCGCACAAAGGCGATCTCTGTGATGTTCAACAATATCCAGGCGGCCCTGCCCCAGTCCGGCATCAGCAATGCAGAGGTGGTCTATGAGGCTCCCGTGGAGGGCGGCATCACGCGGCTGATGGGGATTATTGAAGATTATCAGGACATCGAGCGGATCGGCTCTGTGCGGAGCTGCCGCGATTATTTCATCTACTTTGCACGCGAATTTAATACATACTACCTGCATTACGGGCAGGCGGTCTATGCGCTCGACCTGCTCCTGAACGCGTCGACGCTCAATATTTCGGGGCTGGAGGATGCCGGCAAGGGAGAGGGCGAGATCGTGTACTACCGCTCGGATGATTTTGAGTCGCCGCACAATGTCTTCACAAATTATGACCTGATCCAGGAAGGTATCGAATTCCTCGGTTATCCGAAGGAATATTCGGACGAATATCTCGGGACGAACGGCCATTATCAGTTTGCTGCGGATGACGCCCCTGTTACGCTGGAGGGCGGGGCGGACGCTCTTGTCGTGAAGCCTGGCTATGAGTACAATTCCGCTTATTTCACATATGATGCTGAGACGCAGAAATATACGCGCTATCAGTACGGGGACATCCAGACAGATTTCCTGACCGGACGCGGCCTGGCGTACGACAACATCATCCTGCAGTACTGCCCGTGGGAATTCTATGATGAGAACGGTTACCTGAACATCGACACGCTGGCCGGGGGAGCGGGCAAATATATCACACGCGGCAAGGCGATCGATATCACCTGGAAAAAGGATGAAGTCAACCGCGAGGACAAGTTCGCGAACGAGAATTTCGGCCTGACGCATTACTATGATGCCGACGGCAATGAGATTACGATCAACCAGGGCAGGACGTGGGTCTGCATCGTGCTTGACACGGAAGCCGACAATGTCGAGATCCTGGCCAGCCAGAACTGATCTGCTGATGCGTTCGTTTGCGGTTCTCGGGGATGCCGCCCTGGACAGCCCGCAACCGGCGCAGCAGGGAGCAGGCGTATCTGTTCCCTGCAAATTTCTGCGGCATATTTTGCCGGGTTTCGAGGTCTAACGTGAAAGAAAAGAAAAATATGGGGAAGAACTTTCTGGTGCAGGGGTCGATACTTGCGGCAGCATCCATCATTGCAAAGGTGATCGGCCTCATCTATCGGATTCCGCTCAACAATATCCTTGGCAGCGAGGGAGTGGCCTATTATGGGACATCGAATGAGATCTATGCGATCCTGCTGATGGTTTCCTGCTTTAACCTGCCGCTTGCTGTCTCAAAGCTCGTCTCGGAGCGCGTCCATCGCGGCGAGTACCGCAATGCGCACCGTGTATTTTTATGCGCAGTGCGTTTTGCGGTGATTTCGGGAGGCTCCCTGGCGCTGATTACATATGTGTTCGCCGGGTTTATCACCAAATACCTAATGTCATATGAGCTGGCCGTCTACGGTCTGCGCGTGTTGGCCCCCGCAATTTTTATCTCCGCCATCCTCGGTACGTTCCGGGGATATTTCCAGGGATATTCAACGATGGTGCCGACGGCGCTGTCGCAGGTGATCGAACAGATCGTGAACGCTGTCATCTCGATCGTGTGCGCCGGGATCATGTACAATTACGGCCTGACTTTGGTGGCGGAGGGAAAAGATGCGTCGCTCGCTCCCGCGTGGGGAGCTGCCGGAGGCACGTTCGGTACGGTTGCCAGTATCACAGTCGCGCTGCTTTTCATGATGATTGTGTATACGGCGCAGCGCGGGACGCTCACCCGGAATATGCGCCGTGACCGCAGCCAGAGGCCTGAACCAATGGGAAAGATTTACAGGCAGCTTATCCTGACGATCCTTCCGGTCATCCTGAGTACGGTCATTTACAATATCAGCAATGTCGCGGACCAGGGTATATTTAACAGGGTGCTGCTCGGACAGGGCTATACGAAATCTCAGTATGGGACGATCTGGGGAATTTACACGGGACAGTTCCGTGTGCTGATGAATGTGCCGCTCGCGCTTGCCTCGTGTCTCGCTCCGTCTGTCGTGCCGAGCCTGACCGCGGCAATGGCGAACAACAACCGCCCGGAGGCGCGGCGCAAGATTCGGATGTCCGTGCGCTTTACGATGCTCTTGACGATTCCGTGCGCTGTCGGTATGGCCGCGCTTGCGAAGCCGATCATCACGATGCTGTTTACGCAGGAGACGGGGGTTCCGCTATCCACAGGCATCATGCAGGCCGGTGCGCTGATGATTATTTTCTACGCGCTCTCGACGCTGACGACGGGCATCCTGCAGGGGCTCGGCCGCCTGCGGCAGCCACTCATTAACTGCAGCATCGCGCTTGTGCTGCACTTTATCCTGCTGTATGTGCTGCTGACCGTCGGCAACCTGAATATCTACGCTGTCGTTTATTCCAATATTTTCTTTGCCCTGGTGGTCAGCGTCCTGAACGCGCTCTCGATCAAACGATTCCTGCATTACCGCCAGGAATGGTACAAGACCTTTGTCGTCCCGACGGTTGTGTCAATTATCATGGGCGCAGCGGCGTGGCTTGTCTACTCGCTGTTCCACACATTCGCGGGCAATACGGTATCGACTGTATTCGGGATTCTGGCAGGAGTCGCGGTCTACGGGATCGGGCTTGTCTCGTTCCACGGGCTGACGGTCGAGGAGCTTGCGATGTTTCCGAAAGGACATGCCCTGATCGGGCTTTTGCGGAAGCTGGGGCTGCTGCACTGACTTTGCATTGGCCGCGCGTATCGCGTCGGCTGCTGGCGTCGGCGTGAGAGCCCTATGATGACTAATCACTATAATGGATTTTATTTTGTAACGGCGAAGGAACCAGGCGGTTACATAGGAGGATACGACTTATGGAACAGATGAAACTGGCCCGCATCAATGAACTCGCGCGCAAGGCAAAAGCCGAGGGGCTGACGTCCTCTGAACTCGCGGAGCGTGACGCGCTGCGACGCGAATATATTGAGGCGATCCGGGCGAATCTGCGCGGCCAGCTCAACAACATTGACGTGATCAACAAGGACGGCACGATTGAGAACCTGGGAGAGAAGTATGGAAAAAAAGGACATTAGGAGACAGATTGCCGCCGCACGGCGCGCGCTCACAGGATCCGAGCTGATGGAGAAGAGCCTGCGCATCTGCGATACGATCCTTGCACTCGATATTTTCCGAGAGGCAAAGAGCATATATGTGTACATGGACTGCAAGGGAGAGGTGTCGATGCGCCCTCTCATCGAAGCTGCATGGCGTCTCGGCAAGACGGTTGCCGCGCCGAAGGTATATGGCAATGAGATGACCTATTATGAAATTTCAGACTATGACGACGTGCAGCCGGGCTACTATGATATCCCGGAGCCTGTGACGGGGCGCGTGGCCTGTGACGAATATGCGCTGCTGATCGTTCCGGGAGTCGGCTTTGATGCGCACCGCCACCGCTGCGGCTACGGGAAGGGCTTTTATGACCGTTATCTGGCGGCGCACCCGGGGCATACGACGGTCGCGGCTGCTTTTGAATTCCAGATAGTCGATGAGGTCCCGGCGAATGAATTTGATATTTCCCCGCAGTATCTGGTGACGGAGGAGCGCATTTTCGCGGACAGTGGTACGCAGCAGACGTCGGTTGGGGAGTGATCTGTTCTCCATAAAGAAGCGTCCGAACGACCTGCTGAATACAGAAAGGGCAATTCATGTACAACGAGATTGATGTAACGCATATTGACAGTTCCGTTCCGGTACCAGCAGAGGAACCGGAACGGCAATATTATTTTATGGCAAAATTAAGGGATCTAGTAGAACAGAAGAGGGCGGAGCTGGGAAGGCCGCTTATGGCGTGTATCAGGACCTTCGGCTGTCAGATGAACGCGCGCGACTCCGAGAAGCTGCGCGGTATCCTCGAGGTGGCAGGCTATGAGCTGACGGACAGCGAGGATGCCGATTTCGTCCTCTACAATACGTGCACGGTGCGCGAGAACGCGAACCTCAAGGTCTACGGGCATCTGGGTTATCTGTCAGGTCTCAAAAAGAAGAAGCCTCATATGATGATCGCGCTGTGCGGCTGTATGATGCAGGAGCCGGATGTCGCCGAAAAGATCAAAAAGAGCTACCGTTTTGTGGATTTGATCTTCGGGACCCACAATATCTACAAGTTTGCGGAGCTGATGGTAGAGGCTTTCCAGTCGAAAACGATGGTCATCGACCTGTGGAAGGATACGGACCGCATCGTCGAGGATCTGCCGACGGAGCGCACCTACGCGTTCAAATCCGGCGTCAACATTATGTTTGGCTGCAACAATTTCTGCAGCTACTGCATTGTCCCTTATGTGAGGGGGCGTGAGCGCAGTCGCAGGCCGGAGGATATCATCCGCGAGATCGAGCGCCTCGTCGCGGACGGTGTCGTGGAGGTCATGCTGCTCGGGCAGAATGTCAATTCCTACGGCAAGAACCTCGATGAGCCGGTCACATTTGCCGGGCTGCTGCGCCGCGTGGAACGGATTGAGGGGCTGGAGCGCATCCGCTTTATGACGTCACATCCGAAGGATCTCTCGGATGAGCTGATCGAAGCCATGAAGCAGTCAAAGAAGATCTGCCCGCATCTGCATCTTCCGCTGCAGTCCGGCAGCAGCCGCATCCTGAAAAAGATGAACCGCCATTATACGAAGGAGCAGTACCTCGCGCTGGCCGACCGGCTGCGCAGCGAGATCCCGGGGCTTTCGCTTACGACGGATATTATTGTAGGGTTCCCGGGGGAGACAGAGGAGGATTTCCAGGAGACGCTCGATGTGGTGAGGCATGTCCGCTATGACAGTGCCTTTACGTTCATCTATTCGAAGAGGACAGGGACTCCGGCTGCCGCGATGGAGGACCAGGTGCCGGAGGATATTGTGAAGGATCGCTTCAACAGGCTGCTCAAGCTGGTCCAGGAAATCTCGCAGGAGATGTCGCTGCGCGTGCAGGGGCAGACGCTGCCTGTGCTCGTCGAGTCGGTTAATGAGCAGGATGCGTCCTTGGTCACGGGACGCCTTGGCAATAACCTGCTTGTCCATTTTCCGGGGAGCGCCGACCTGATCGGGAAGATCGTGCCGGTATATCTGAAAGAGTGCAAAGGCTTTTACTATATCGGAGAAAGAGCGGAGAACTGATTGAGATGGAACAGTTAACACCAATGATGCAGAAATATATGGAGACAAAGCAGGAGTACAAGGACTGTATTCTGTTTTACCGTCTCGGTGATTTTTATGAGATGTTCTTTGACGATGCGCTGACTGCATCCCGGGAGCTCGAAATCACGCTGACGGGCAAGGACTGCGGGCTGGAAGAGCGTGCGCCGATGTGCGGAATACCGTACCATGCGGTAGACGGGTACCTGAACAAGCTTGTCTCCAGGGGCTACAAGGTCGCGATCTGCGAACAGGTTGAGGATCCAAAGCTTGCAAAAGGGCTTGTGAAGCGTGAGGTCGTACGGATTGTGACGCCTGGCACCAACCTGAACGCACAGGCGCTCGACGAGACGCGCAACAATTACCTGATGTGTATCGTATACCTGACAGACCGCTACGGGATTGCTGCCGCGGATATCACGACAGGCGAGTTCCTTACCACCGAGGTGGACAGCAGCCGCAAGCTTCTGGATGAGATCAACCGGTTTTCCCCATCTGAGCTCGTCTGTAACCAGGCGTTTTCCATGAGCGGAGCAGATCTAGAGGATCTGAAGGATAGGCTCGGGATTACTGTATTTGAGCTGGACTCCTGGTATTTTGATGACAATATGTGTGAGAGTGTCCTGAAGGAGCATTTCAAGGTCTCCTCGCTTGCGGGACTGGGCCTGGCTGATTACGCCTGTGGGACGATTGCGGCCGGAGCTCTGCTGAAATACCTGATGGAAACGCAGAAGACCTCGATCTCAAATGTGACGCATCTTCAGCCCTACTCGATCGGGAAATATATGGTGCTTGACAGCTCGACAAGGCGCAATCTCGAGCTCTGCGAGACGCTGCGCGAGAAGAACAAAAAGGGTTCTTTGCTGTGGGTACTGGACAAAACAAAGACAGCTATGGGGGCCAGGCTGCTGCGGCATTACGTGGAGCAGCCGCTGATCGAGAAGGAGGAGATTCTGCGCCGCCTGGACGCGGTAGAGGAATTGAAGGAGAACGCGATCACGAGAGAGGAACTCCGGGAATACCTGAATCCCGTCTACGACCTGGAGCGTCTGATCAGCCGCATCAGCTACCAGAGTGCAAACCCCCGCGATCTGATCGCGTTTAAATCCTCTCTTGAGATGCTGCCGTCGATCAAGTATATCATGAAAAGCCTGGAATCGCCGCTGCTGCGCGAGCTGGAGGAGAGCATAGATGAGCTGAAGGATTTGTGTGAGCTGATCACGGCTTCGATCCTGGACGATCCGCCGGTTATGATCCGCGAGGGCGGCATCATCAAGGAAGGCTACAATGAGGAAGTCGACCGGCTGCGCCATGCGAAAAACGAGGGAAAGACCTGGCTCGCGGAGCTTGAGACGAAGGAACGCGAGAAGACCGGCATCAAAAATCTGAAGGTCAAATTCAACAAGGTATTCGGCTATTATCTTGAAGTGACAAACTCTTATCACGATCTGGTGCCGGACTATTATATGCGCAAGCAGACGCTGGTCAATGCGGAGCGCTATATCACACCCGAGCTGAAGGAAATGGAGGATATGATCCTCGGCGCGGAGGACAGGCTTGTCTCCCTGGAGTATGGCCTGTTTGTCGAGGTGAGGAACCAGATCGCGGAGCAGATCGTGCGGATCCAGGAGACGGCAAAGGCTGTCGCGGGTATTGATGTCTTTGCCTCCTTGGCGCTCGTGGCGGAGCGGGGGAATTATGTGAAGCCGTCGATCAATGAAAAGGGCATTATCGATATCCGCGGCGGGCGTCACCCGGTCGTCGAGAAGATGATCCCGAATGAAATGTTTATCGAGAACGATACATATCTTGACAACGCGAAGAGCCGCGTCTCGATCATTACAGGCCCGAATATGGCCGGCAAATCGACTTATATGAGGCAGACCGCACTGATCGTCCTGCTGGCGCAGATCGGCAGCTTTGTGCCGGCGCAGAGCGCGAAGATCGGCCTGGTCGACCGTATTTTCACGAGAGTCGGCGCGTCGGATGACCTTGCGAGCGGCCAGAGCACGTTCATGGTCGAGATGACCGAGGTGGCGAACATCCTGCGCAACGCGACGAAAAACAGCCTGCTGATCCTCGACGAGATCGGGCGCGGTACGAGCACGTTCGACGGCCTCAGCATCGCCTGGGCAGTGGTGGAACATATCAGCAATACGAAGCTGCTCGGGGCGAAGACATTGTTCGCAACGCATTACCACGAGCTGACGGAGCTCGAGGGCAAGCTGCCTGGCGTCAACAATTTCTGTATCGCAGTCAAGGAAAAGGGAGACGACATTGTCTTCCTGCGCAAGATTATCCGCGGCGGCGCCGACAAGAGCTATGGAATCCAGGTCGCGAAGCTGGCGGGCGTGCCGGACAGTGTGATTGAGCGGGCAAAGGAGCTGGCGGAGGAGCTGACGAACGCGGATATCACGGTGCGCGTGCAGGAGATTACATCGGACGCGCAGAAGCCGAGGAAAGCGCACCCGAAGAAATACGAGCCGGTTGAGCTCGACCAGATGGCGCTGTATGATACGGTCAGCGATTCCGACGTGATCAGGGAGCTGACCGAGATCGATGTGTCGAACCTCACGCCGGTCGACGCGCTGAATACGATTTACAGGCTGCAGAATAAGCTGAAGAACAGGTGGCAGGGCTGACAGCATACGGCTGGAGGAAGCGGCGTCGGCTCTGCTGGAAGCTGCCAGTGACAGGAGGCGGAGGAATTTGTATGAGAGAGATTGAGCTGCTCAGCCAGGAGACGATTGACAAGATAGCGGCCGGTGAGGTCGTGGAGCGGCCCGCATCGGTTGTGAAGGAGCTGGTCGAGAACGCGGTCGATGCCGGGGCGAATGCGGTCACGGTGGAGATCCGGGACGGAGGGATCTCCCTCATCCGTGTTACGGACAACGGCAGCGGGATTCCGAAGGAGCAGGTGCGCACAGCGTTCCTGCGCCACGCGACGAGCAAGATCCGCACCGTAGACGACCTGCTGACCGCAGGGACACTCGGGTTTCGCGGTGAAGCGCTCTCAAGTATCGCGGCAGCCTGCCAGGTAGAGCTGATCACGAAGACGGCGGGCAGCCTGACAGGCGTGCGCTATGTGATTGAGGGCGGAGAGGAGAAGCAGTTCGAAGAGATTGGCGCGCCGGAGGGCACGACGTTTCTGGTGCGGAATATTTTCTACCACACGCCTGTGCGCAAGAAATTCCTGAAAACAGCGGCGACGGAGGCCGGATATGTCAGCTACCTCATGGAGCGTCTTGCGCTGTCGCATCCGGAGATCTCCTTCAAGTTTATCAGCAACCGGGACACGAGGCTGCACACCTCGGGCAACGGGAACAGGCGGGATGTGATTTACGGCATTTACGGGCGTGAGATTACGTCGAATATCGTCGCGGTCGACCTGGAAAAGGAGCATATGAAGATCAGCGGCTTCATCGGGAAACCGGCGATTTCGCGCGGCAACCGCAATTATGAGAATTATTTTGTCAACGGCAGGTATGTCAGGAGCGCGATTGTCGCGCGCGCTATTGAGGACGCGTATAAGCCGTTTATGATGAACCACAGGTATCCGTTTACCGTGCTGATGCTTGATATTGATACGGAACAGGTCGATGTCAACGTGCATCCGACCAAGCTTGAGGTGCGTTTTACGGATCAGTCGGGGATCTATGACAGCGTATGCGAAGCCGTCAAGGAAGGGCTGCTTGCGCGCGAGCTGATTCCTGAGTTTACGGTCGACGGGCCACAGTCAAAGAGCAGCAGCCTGAATGGTTCCGGGATGTCTGCTAAGCCGCAGCGCGTCTCATACCCGGAACCCTTTGAGAAGGTGCGGACACAGCTTCTCGCGGAGTCTAAGAGTCCGTATGAGGCGAAATATCCGCATATGGAGCGCCGCACCGGGGTGATGCGTCCCGTTACCGGAACGATCGTAGATGGCCGGGCAGAGGTCCACGACAGCCGCCCTGGCCTGCCGCCAGACGCAGGAGAGGAGACCAGACCGGGAGCCGCTGCCCAGATGGATTTGTTTGAGGGGCGTCTGCTGAGTAAGGAGAATCAGAAAAAGCACCACATCATCGGCCAGATATTTGACACCTACTGGATTGTTGAATTTGAGGACAAAATGTACATTATCGACCAGCACGCGGCACATGAGAAGGTCATGTATGAGCGTTTCATGAAAGAGTTCTCCCAGAAAAAACAGACCTCGCAGATGATCACGCCGCCGGTGATCGTGTCGCTCTCTATGCAGGAGGAGGAGATATTGCGCAGGGATATGGAAAGCTTCACAGCCGTCGGCTTTGAGATTGAGCATTTTGGCGGAAAGGAGTACTCCATCCGTGCGGTTCCCGGCAACCTGTACGGGATTGCCGACCGCACGCTGTTTGTCGAGATACTGGATGGCCTCACCGACATTTCAGAGCGTGCCTCGGCGCAGGTGATCTGTGAGAAGATCGCCTCGATGTCGTGCAAGGCTGCTGTCAAGGGAAACCAGAGGCTCTCCTTCACAGAGGCTGACGCGCTGATCGGAGAGTTACTTGAACTGGAGAATCCGTATAACTGCCCGCATGGGCGTCCGACTATTATTTCGATGACAAAATATGAGCTGGAGAAGAAGTTTAAGAGGATTGTCTGAGTATGGATGAGAATAGGATGCCGCTTGTCGTCCTGACAGGCCCGACTGCGGTTGGGAAGACGCGTCTTTCCGTACAGCTTGCGCAGGAGATCGGGGGTGAGATTATCTCCGCCGATTCGATGCAGGTCTACCGCGGGATGGATATCGGGTCAGCGAAGGTGACAAGAGAGGAGATGCAGGGCGTACCCCATTTCCTGATCGATGAGCTAGAGCCGGACCAGGAATTTCATGTCGTTCGGTTCCAGGAATTCGCGAAGAAATATATTTATGAAATCTATGGACGCGGCCATATCCCGATTCTGGTCGGCGGCACCGGCTTTTATATTCAGGCTGTGCTCTATGATATTGATTTTACGGAGCATGGCACCAATATGGACTATCGGCATATGCTCGAGGAAAAGGCGGCCAGAGAAGGGGCGGGGACGCTCCATGATATGCTGCGGGAGGCCGACCCGGCGTCAGCAGATGCGATCCATGCCAACAATGTAAAGCGTGTGATTCGCGCACTTGAGTTTTACCATGAGACAGGAGAGCGCATCTCGGAACATAATGAGGCGGAGCGGAAAAAACGGTCGCCATATGCCTTCGCCTATTTTGTGCTGAATGACAGAAGAGAGCGCATTTATGAGAAGATTGATCAGCGTGTAGACCAGATGATGCAGCATGGCCTTCTTGAGGAAGTGCAGGCGCTCAGGGCGAGAGGCTTCACGCGCGATATGGTATCTATGCAGGGACTCGGCTACAAGGAAATGCTGGATTATCTCGACGGTGTCTGCACGCTCGAGGAAGCCGTCCGTATTCTCAAGCGTGACACGCGCCATTTCGCCAAGCGCCAGCTCACGTGGTTCCGCAGGGAGCGCGACGTCATATGGATTGATAAGGATAGATTTGCATATGATGACAGGGCGATTCTAGCCTATATGGAAGAAATCATCCGGCAGGTCACTGCCTGCCGGGAGCCGCAGGAAACGACTTTAGCTGTTCCTGATATTCTGCAATACACTTCTTGATGGCGGAAAAGCTTTCCGCACTGATCACATGCTCAATGCGGCATGCGTCCTCGGACGCCACAGCCGGATCAACGCCAATCCTGGACAGCCAGTCGGTCAGGAAGGTATGGCGCTCATAAATTTTCCCGGCAATGGCCATGCCGCTGTCAGTCAGTGTGATATGGCCGTTTTCATCAACAGTGATATAGCCGTTGGTGCGCAGATTTTTCATTGCGACGCTGACACTCGGCTTTGATACGGAGAGTTCCTGGGCGATATCAATAGACCGGACATTGCCGTTGCGGTTTTGCAGGATCAGGATCGCTTCCAGATAATCCTCCGCGGACTGGTGGATTTCCATTTATAACACCTCCAAATTTATACCGTTTCCCATAGCTGCCATTCAGTCAAGGGAAACAGCAATGATATTTGCTTATTTTTGTTATAATAGCATAAAATATCCGGGTTTTCAATCAAATATCGGTTTTTCGGTTTTTTCCTTTTTTGATTGACATATTTTAAATCAGGTGTTAAAGTGGAAGTGCCACAGATCTATTCGCCAAACACATGTTTTTCGAATAGATTAGCCGAATTCAGAGTTATAATACGATTTACCCGCTCTTCATTGATTTATTATAAAGGATGGACTTTTCAATGGAAAAAACAATTTCTTACCATGATCAGGTAACCATGGAAAATACACGCAAGCTGCGTGAAATACTGAAGACCCTGCCAACGTTTGCGAAGGATTATTTCCGTGCAATGGAGCCGACGACCTCCGCACGCACGAGGATTTCCTATGCATATGATATACGGATTTTCTTTCAGTTCTTAATTTCTGAAAATCCCTCGTTAAAAAATCAGTCGGTGACGGATTTGACGGTCGATGTACTCGATCAGCTCCAGGCCGTTGATATTGAGGAATACCAGGAATACCTCAAATTGTATACAAACACGAATGCCGATGAGGACCGTACGCTGACCAACGGTGAACGCGGCCTGAAGCGGAAAATGTCGGCGCTGCGCAGCTTCTATGCATATTATTATAAGCGTGAAATGATCAAGACGAACCCGACGCTGCTTGTCGATATGCCGAAGCTCCACGACAAAGAAATCATCCGCCTGGACGACGACGAAACGGCTGAATTGCTCGATTATATTGAACACTGCGGCGACGAGCTGACCGGCCAGAAAAAGGCCTACTATGAAAAGACGAAGCTCCGCGACCTCGCGATTGTAACCCTTTTGCTCGGCACAGGCATCCGCGTCTCCGAGTGTGTCGGACTGGATGTAAACGATGTCGATTTCAAAAACGGCGGCATCCGCGTCGTCCGCAAGGGAGGCTCCGAGATGATGGTATATTTCGGGGACGAGGTGGAAAAGGCCCTGCTCGATTACCTCGAGGACCGTGCCGGAGTCACTCCGATTGCCGGGCATGAAAACGCACTGTTCCTCTCCTCCCAGCGCAAACGCATCGGCGTCAAGGCTGTCGAAAATATGGTAAAGAAATATGCGCGCGCGATCACGACGACGAAGAAAATCACGCCGCACAAGCTGCGCAGCACGTTCGGAACGGCTCTCTATAAGGAAACCGGCGATATCTACCTCGTCGCCGACGTGCTCGGCCACAAGGACGTCAACACGACCAGAAAGCATTACGCGGCGATGGACGAGGCAAGAAGGCGTAAAGCCGCGTCGGCTGTGAAGCTGCGCGAGCCGTAATCCCTGCTTACCTATTATTACTTCAAATCATCCAGGTATGGTTTTGGATGGTTACATCATACCTCAAATATCCGGCTTACGCCTCCAGCAGGATTGTAAACGGCCCGTCGTTGCACAGCCGTACCTTCATTTCAGCTCCGAAAATGCCCTGTTCCACGACCGGGATCACTTTTTTGCACTCACAGATGATGTAGTTGTAGAGTTCTTCCGCCTTCTGGGGATCGCCTGCATCGGTAAAGGATGGCCGGTAGCCCTTTGTGCAATTCGCATATAAGGTAAACTGGGACACCAGAAGCAGACTGCCGCCCACGTCAGCAAGCGACAGGTTTGTCTTGCCGGCCTCATCTGCAAAAATCCGCAGCCCTGCCATCTTTTTGATCAGCTTATCGGCCTGTGCGGTTGTGTCATTCTGCCCAACTCCGATCAGTACAAGAAAACCGATGCCGATCTCTCCTACAATCTTCTCTCCTGCCTCAACGGACGCTTCTGTCACCCGCTGAATTACAAATTTCACGATTCATACCTCCCGCAGATGCTTTCTCTTTATCATATATAGCAGGACGCGCCTTACCCCCGCGCCCGGAGCTTCCCAAGCAGCTCCTCGAAATACGCTGGCAGCGGCGCGGTAAATTCCATATATTCTCCTGTAGACGGGTGGACAAAGCCGATCACCATCGCGTGGAGCGTCTGCCCCTGCAGGCCGCTGAACGGGCATTTTGCGGGGCCGTAGACATCATCCCCGAGGACCGGATGTCCGATGCTCTTCATATGGACGCGGATCTGGTGGGTACGCCCCGTCTCCAGCCGACATTCGATATAAGTGAAATCGCGGAAAGCCTCGAGCACATGGTAATGCGTAACGGCTTCCTTCGCATTCGGGACGTTCACAGCCATCTCCCTGCGGCGCTGCGGATGGCGTCCGACCGGGGCATTTACACACCCGTCTTCCGCAATCCTACCATGTACAATGGCACGATACCTTCTGGTGATTAAGTGCCGAGCGAGCTGCGCGGCAATCGCCTGATGTGCCCTGTCATTCTTGCAGACCAGCAGGGAGCCCGTTGTGTTCCGGTCAATCCGATGTACGATACCGGGCCGCATCACGCCGTTGATGCCAGACAGGCTGTCCCTGCAGTGATACAGCAGCGCGTTCACGAGCGTCCCACTGTAATGGCCTGCCGCTGGATGGACGACCATCCCCTTCGGCTTATTCACGACGAGCAAGTCGCTGTCCTCATACAAAATATCAAGCGGAATATCCTCCGCCTCAACCGTCAGATTCTCCGGCTCCGGCACAGTGACGCAGATCCTGTCCCCTTCGCCAACTTTGTATCCGGCTTTTGCCGCTTTCCCATTTACCGAAACACCCCCGTCTTTAATGAGCTTCTGTAAATAAGAGCGCGTAAATTCGCTGTACCGCGATGAGAGGATTCGGTCGAGCCTCTCTCCTGCTTCCTCGCGAATGGTCAAAAACTCTTCTGTTTCAGAATATGTTGTTCCCATTTGCTGTACCTGTCACCTACTTCAGAAACTCAAAGGAATCATCCCTGTATACCGTAAACAAAAGGATCACCGCAGCCGCAGTTCCGATGCAGACATAGCAGTCCGCCACATTGAATACCGGGAAACTGATCAGCGAGAAGTATAGGAAGTCAATCACATAATGATGGGCGACGCGGTCAATCATATTCCCCAGTGCCCCTGCCGCAATCAATACGCAGATCGCGCGAACCGCATGATAATGCCTGTCCCTCGGAAGCCGCAGATACACGTAAGTCGATGCGACAGCCATCAAAAGCGCGATGAAAACGAAGAACCATTGTTTCTGGTCGAACAGTCCGAATGCAGCGCCTGTATTCTCAAGATAAAACAGTTCGAAAACACCAGGAATCAGCGCCACTCCGCCCTTTCCGGAAAGGAACGCCTGCGCAAGGTATTTGGTTGTCTGGTCAATCACAATCAATAAAACGGCCGCAATCAAACCTGCGGCCAAAACTCCTTTTTTCTGTGTCATTTTATTCCCCCGGAATGAAGCAGATGGACTTCACGGCTTCGAGCATCTCCTGGTCGGTCACATCCGTCGCGACAAAGGCGCGCCCAGGCTTCTTCAGCAACACAAAACGAATTTTCCCCGCGTCCATCTTCTTGTCCTTTCTGGTCGCGGCGACGACATCCTCCGGCGAGATCCCGTCAAATGAGATCGGCAGGCCGAAACCGACATTCATGTCGCGGATCTCATAAAACTCATCCTCATCGATCAGGCCTCGCTGCCACGAAATGTAAGCTGCCGCAACAGTACCGAGCGCGACACATTCGCCGTGCAGCAGCTCAAAATTCTTGAGCTTCTCAATGGCATGGCCTATCGTATGCCCGAAATTCAGAAGTGCACGGTCGCCCTTTGTCTCATTCGGATCCTTTTCCACAATGTACCTTTTGAGCTCGCAGCTCCTGGCAACCATCGAGAGCAGTGTCTGTGGATCACGCTCCCCGATCTCTTCCATATGTTCAATGGTCCACTCATAGTAATCGGCATCAAGGATCAGCCCATGCTTCAAAAGCTCCCCCATGCCGCTCGCGAATTGCTCCTCAGGAAGTGTCGTCAGCGTGCGTATATTGATATATACAAGGGAGGGCTGATGGAACGCGCCGACCATATTCTTGTAGCTGTCAAAATCAACGCCGGTCTTGCCGCCGATACTGCTGTCAATCTGGGACAGGAGCGTCGTCGGAACCTGGATGAATCGGATGCCGCGCAGAAATGTCGCAGCGGCAAAACCCGTCAGGTCGCCGACTACGCCGCCACCCAGTGCGAGGAGATAATCGTGCCGGTCAAATCCCGCCTGGATCAGCGTCTCATACAGATCGCGCACGGTGTCGAGCGTCTTGTTCGGCTCTCCAGCCGTAAAAAGAAATGTCCCTGTATAGCTGCAGGATTCCGCCGCAACGGAGCGTACCTCTTCGAGATACAGCGGGGCGACATTCGTATCTGTCACAATGCAGATGCGGTGCCCACCACATCCAAGCTTCTCCAGGTGGTCCCCCAGTCCTCCAAAATCCTGGCGGATTAAAATATCATAAGGCTCCTGGGTTCCGGCCTTTACGGGAATGACCGTGTCAGCGCTGTATTTTTTCATGTGATAATCCTCTCTTATATGTATTTCTCAAGCTCCGCCATATGGCGGCCCTTTTTGGTATTGCCTGTCACGCCTGTATAGCGGAACTTCCCAAGTCCGCGCACAGAGATGATATCCCCTTCTTTTAATGCAAACGCGTTCGTTGTGATGAGCCTGCCGTTTACAAATACTTTACC
>CAYRKA010000006.1:20484-45438 GCA_964424785.1 uncultured Lachnospiraceae bacterium
GCCCCCTCATAACCGCCAAAAGTTTTCCCACAGATAAAGGAAAACTTTTGTAAGGTCTGATGCAATATATTTTGTTCATTCAGATCCAGGAAATCAGTGAATGTCACAAAGCCTCTGTTCTCCGCCGTACGGGCGAGATCCTGGATCCTCTTTACGAGCAGCCCGTCCTTCTCCATGGTCAAAAGCGCGTTCCGAACGACGGGACATCAAACGCACCGTTCAGGATCTCCTGGAAATCGCCGGAAATATCGACAGAAGGCGGTGTGATGATGAAGATAAAATTGCTGATTTTCTGCAGGTTGCCGTGGATCGCATAGCAGGATCCGGACGAAAAATCGATAATCCTCTGTGCAACCTCGAAATCAAGCCCTTCCATATTCAGGACGACTGTACATTCCTCAAGCAGCGTTTCGGTAATCTCCCGTGCGTCCTCCATGCTCTTCGGCCTGATCACGCAGACCTCCATGCCGTTGCCCCGTCTCGGACTGCGTATCGGAGAAATCTTGCCGGCTGATTTGGCCGAAGTGCTGCGGCTGCGTGCTGTCTTCACAGGCCGCGCCTCCGGCTGCGGGGCCGGAGCCTTGGGCTGCGGCTTCTCATAATCATCATCAGGGTACTTATCAAGAAGACGCTTCTTCGGCGGCTCATCCTCATAATCATCATCGTATCCGTAATCATCGTCAAGATAACCATCGTCAAAGGCTTCGTCGTCATTCATCTTCATAGCATTTAAAAACTTATCTAAAACACCCATTCGTCTGATCTCCTCAAATTCGTTCTGGTTGCGTATCCTCTCCTGTCAGCCCTGTGGCTGACCGTAAAAGCGTTCCCCGAAGATCCCCGTACCGACACGGACCATCGTCGCGCCCTCCTCAATGGCAACCTCGAAGTCACCGGTCATGCCCATGCTGAGGTTATGCATACTCACATTATCAATGTTTTTAGCATTTATGTCAACACATAATTTTTTTAAGTTGCGGAAATATACGCGGTTGTCCTCAGGATTGTCCGTGAACGGCGCGATCGTCATCAGCCCTTCGATACGGATATTCGGCAGGACACCGGCCTGCCTCACAAAAGCTTCCGCATCTTCCGGCATGATGCCGAATTTGGATTCTTCTTTTGCTATATTTACCTCTATGAGTACCGGCATCACCAGGGCGCGCTTTGCGGCTTCCGCGTTTACCGCCTCAGCGAGATGGATGGTATCGATCGAGTGAATCATGCAGGCCTTATCAATGATATATTTGACCTTGTTCGTCTGGAGATGGCCGATCATGTGCCAGCGGATATCCGCCGGGAGCTGCGGATATTTGTCTTTCAGCTCCTGTGGCTTGTTCTCACCGAATTCCCGAGCGCCGGCGTCATACGCCTCCTGCAGCATCGGAACCGGCTTTGTCTTGCTGACCGCGATCAGCGTGACCTCCGTCCTGTTCCGGCCTGCCCGCGCACACGCTGCCGCCACCCGGGCTTCCACTGATCTGTAATTCTCCTGAAGTTCCTGTATCATTCCTACCACTCCTAATATACTATCTGGTCTTCCGTCACATCGGCTGCGTTGAGGACGATGTAATCGTACGCCGCAAGCCCGTAAACGCTGTTGCTCTCGACCACACAGTACTCTTCATTTTCATCAATCACCGTGATTTCCCGAAATACTGCGTAGCCCTTATTTATGTTATAGACACCATGAAGTGTCTGGATATCCTTTTCCTGTATCTGATATTTCTTTGCGGAGTCCTCCATCAGGATGTAATCACCTTCAGAGAGCAGGTTCCGGTCGATCAGATAGTCGCCGTCCAGGTATTTGTAGACATTCGCTGTCACGTAATCGATATTGGAGGAACCGTCGCTGCCAAAGCTCTCGACCTTCAGGGTAATCTCTTTTTCCGTATCGTCATTCCTGATCACATAGTCCTCCGGGATCATGTAAAAGGAACGGTCAACGATCGCGGAGGAAGGAATTTTAAGCCCGTCCTTTTTGTTCATAACCAACTCAATCTCGAGGAAACGGTCCGTCACATAACGTACAAGAGAATTGTCGAGAGAAATCCGTCCGAAGGATTCTTCTCCGTTCGTGATAATTGAAAAGGATGCTGAGAATGTCACATTATCCTGTAAAAACCGAAACCGGATACGGTCAGTATCAGCCAACTCAATCAGAAGCCTGTCGTCAACCGGGAAATACAGCGCCCAATCCTCCTGGGTCACAAGCTTGAAGATCGGATCGCCTGCCCTGACTGTTTTCTGGTCCCGCAGATTCGTTGCCGCATATGTGCTCTGGGAGAAGAGATCCGACGAAATCCGATCTTCTGTCAGGCTTTCCAAACCATCGATCTTGTAAACAACAAAGCCGGACTCCGGCGCGGTACACTGGTTGCGTATGCTGATGTAATCTGATGAACCTGCTTCAATTACTTCGGAAATCGTCCCTTCTACAGAGGAACGTATATCGTATGTCTTCTGGAATGACTCCCCGGTGTAGTTGATTGTAAAGCCGGAAAGCGCATCACGCAGACGCTTCTCGTCGTCCTCAGTGAGCGTAAAGTCACTGATCACAGCCGGTTCCGACGCCCCCGTCTCATTGATAGCGCAGACCACGCTGCCCGCAGACGCTTTGGTTCCCTCCCTCTCAAAATAGCGTACACTGCCGGACTGCGAAGCATTGACGATACTCTCCGTCCGCAAGGCCAGGGCATGAAAACGGTAATTGCCGGTAATGGAGCCCTTGCGGACCTCGTAAGCTGTAACATGCGTCTCTGTCAGGTACATCACAGTCGAAATCAACATATAAATGAATACAGTACCAAACAGAAGCGTGCCGATATTAAAAAAAGAATGCCGCCTGTATTTTGTTATTTTCTTCCTGCGATTCACAGCGCTCAAGCAGATTCCTCCCTGAAAAGTAATATGCCCTGCCTGTTATTTTAGCATGATATACTCCCTGATACAACCTTTGTTTTGAATAAAAGCCAATTTTCCGGGCATACTGAATATTGTATGAGTCAGATAGTGGTTGAATGCCACAGCAGGATATCACATCTGAATTACAGAAAGGAGTGCATTGCATGAGCAAGGGACTTGATTATACAGCGCTGACGCTGGTCATTATAGGCGCTGTCAACTGGGGGCTGATCGGAATTTTCAAACTGGATCTGGTAAATATCCTGTTTGGGAATATGACATGGATCTCAAGAATCATATATACGCTCGTTGGCCTTTCCGGTCTGTATCTGCTGAGCCTTTATGGCAGAGTCATGGAACTGGGCGGGCACGAAGCCTGAAAACGGGAATGTGCTGCGCATCCATGCGGAGCATCCGTGCCATAGGAAACGAAAAGCCGCTGCAGTCCGGGTACTGCCTGATGCAGGTTTCCGGCAGCCTGGCTGTGCAGCGGCTTTTGATTGGTATGTATCTTATAATTCCGCAATAATGTTCTCTTTATACTTCGCGTCGATCACCTCAGGTGAGACAGAAATACTGATCACAAATGTAACATTGTATGTCTGTCCGATCGTATCAAGCTTGTCAAGCAGCGCGTTGACTGTCGTCTCATCTGTCAGGGAAATCTTAAGAAAGCTGTCGAGGTACATCTGTTCCAGATCGTGATCCTGCGAGAGAATGCCGCAGATAAATCCCACAAATTGATCGCTGGAAGTAAGGCCAAAGCTGGAAACATCAATCAGGCGCACCCTGTTATTGAGCTCGTACATATGCTTGGCGCTCTTATCGAGGTAGACGATGCTGCCGTGCGCTGTCTTTATCTCCGAATTTGCTTTGTCAAGCAGGATCTTTGTCTTGCCCTTGCCCTTTTCACCTACGATTAACTGTATCATGTTCATCTCCTCCTTTATAGCGGATATAAAATTCATATTGTGATTATAGTCTATTTGCGCGGAAATTACAACACCTAAATCAGAGTCAAAACCTGTTGGCGAATAACCCGTAAGAACTTCATATGATGAGTGACAGCAATTGGTTCATCTCGGGATAGAGGGACTCTTTTGATTCAGAGTGCAAAATGATGGATATATACGGATTGCCGTACAGATCCTTCGCGAGCAGGGCCAGGCAAGCGCCGGCATCATCCGTTGTACCGGTCTTGCCGCCGTAAACGACGACATCATCCGGAGGCTCGGCATCACCCGTAAAATAATAGTTTGTCGATTCCCAGGTGACGGCGACCGCAGAACCATCGCCACGGGTATACTCCGCATAGTAATTTTTTCTGCTGATAATATCCTGGAACAAATCATATTCCAACGCTGCGTTGAACATCAGATAGATGTCATACACGGTTGTGTAATGGTCAGAATCTGTCAGGCCGTGCGGGTTTGAAAAATGGGTCGCTGTCGCACCCAACGCAAGCGCCTCCTCATTCATCAATGTGACAAAGCTCCCGACATCGCCGCCTACATATTCCGCAATCATCATTGCAGCATCGTTCCCGGACGCGATCAAAAGCCCATACAGAAGCTGCTTGAGCGAGAGGACATCTCCCTCCTGGATATCGCAGACAGATGAGCCGTATTCAATATCCTTCACTGTCGCGGTGACCGTCACCAGATCGTCCATATTGCCATACTTGAGGGCTACGAGCGCCGTCATGATCTTTGTGACGCTGGCGGGGGATCGTTTTGTAAATATATCCTTCGCATATACAGTACTTTGCCCGTTCAGGTCAAAAAGGCCGGCTGAGTACGCATCCATGGATATGCTGCCCTGCCCCTCATTTCCGTCAGCGACACATAGCTCCTCCGCAAACGGCTCCCCGGTACTCCTGGATGATATCTGGCTGCCGGCTCCAAATACAGAGTCTGTCAGGCTGTACGGCAGGAAAAGCGTATAATCATGGGAGCGCAGGACGAAGTAATAGACAAGGAATGCCAGCAGAGCCGCAGCCGCCAGCAGGCCTGCCGCCACGCCGTAAAGCCTGCGCTGCTTTTTCTTTTCTTTTTTTTCTTTTTCCTGGATCCGCGACCATTCCCGCTCGGTATAGATGGTCCGCCCCAGGCCATTATCTGTACATTTCACGCCACTCAAGGTCTCCTCTTTCAAGTGATTTCAGCAGAAGCTCAGCGGATGCGATATTTGTGGCCAGCGGGACATTATGAATGTCGCACAGGCGGATCGCTTTGTTAATATCGGGTTCATTTGAGCGGGCGACAAACGGATCCCGGAAAAAGACCACAAGGTCGATCTGGTTCTGTTCGATCATAGCCCCAAGCTGTTCCTCACCGCCGATGTGCCCGGCAAGTAATTTGTGAATATTCAGCCCTGTTACTTCCTCGATCAGACGGCCGGTTGTCCCGGTGGCGTACAGGGAATGGCGCGCAAGGATGCTGCGGTATGCAATGCAGAGATTCTGCATCAGCTTTTTTTTAGAGTCATGGGCAATAAACGCAATATTCATGGATGAACCCCTCCTTAATATTTTCTGGTTTGCAGGCCGACATTCAGCACAAAACCGATTCCGATGTAAAAACTGACGAGAGATGTCTGGCCATAGCTTACAAATGGGAGCGTCAGGCCCGTATTCGGAAGGATGCCGGTTGTTACTGAAATATTAACAAAACTCTGGAAAAAGATCAAGGCTGCGATTCCCCCCGCGATCAGGGTGCCGGATAGATTTTTCGCCCGCCTCCCGATTAACAGGCATTCAAGCGCGATCAGGAATTCCAGAAGAATGATCAGGCAGCAGCCGATAAATCCCAGCTCCTCTCCCGCGACTGCGAAAATGAAGTCTGTCTGTGCCTCGGAAAGGAAGTTGCCGTTCTTGACGGATGAGACGTCATCGTTGTCGAGCCCCTTCCCATAGAGCTGCCCCGATCCGATCGCTACGATAGAATTCTGCTGCTGCCTCGCTTCATCAGGATACTCATCCGGACGCAGCCACGCATAGATGCGTGTGAGCTGGTACTCATATTTTTCCGGAATGATGGACTGGTCCGGCTGCATGATGATGCTCATAAAAAGGATAGCGATCGGTATGCACACAGCGAGGATGCCAAGAATGAACTTGTAGCTGAGCCCTGCCAGAAAGATCATTGCGCAAAACAGGAGCGCGACAACGATCGTCGTCGACAGATCCGGCTCTTTCAGGATCATGGCAAGCTGCAGCCCGATCAAAAGCACGGAGAGAAGGATTACGCGCCATTTGTTGATGTTGTCCTCATGCGCCTCAAAGAATCTGGCAAAGAACAGGATCAGCATGATTTTGACAATGTCTGACGGTTGGAAACGGAAGCCGCCGATGGCAAACCAGCGCGTCGCCCCGCCGCTCGACGAGCCGCGCAGCAGCACGGCGAGCAGGAGCGCAGAGCCGAACAGATAGATCAGCCAGTAAAAATTCAGAACCCATGTATAGTCAAACAGGGAAACCACCAGCATTGCGGCCAGCCCAAGGATCATCCCCTGCGTCTGTCTCAACTGATAATCCTCATTCGCACTTCCGATGATCAGGATACCGAGCACCGTCAGGGCAATAACCCACAGGACAAGTCGGAACTTATAGTCACTTAATTTGTATTGTCTTAACATCCTGTACTCCTTGTTTCAGTTCATAAACAAAGTCCATCCGTATTTCAAAGACACTCAGATCGGGATCCAGATACCTAGAAAGCGTATCCAGGATCTCCTGCCGGAGCTGTTCCAGTTCATCCTGATGGCAGCCAAGCCTGTCTGAGGCAACCGTAAGTTCAGCGCGTGCCCTCGCGATTTCCCGGGAAGTATGCAGATATCCTTTCCAGCGGTTCCTCATATGCGGGCCTCCTGATGCTTCTTAAACATTGAAGCGACACGGGACCAGATGCCCTGCGGCGCTGACAGGTCAAGCAATGGTACCGTCTCTCCGGCAATCCTTCGCGCTATATTCAGGTAAGCCTGCCCTGACAGCGTATCGCTGCCTATGACAGGCTCCCCGTGATTCGAAGCGACCACGACACTTTCCTCATCCGGGACAGCGCCAATCAGGTTCACGGAAAGGATATCAATGACATCCTCCACCGACATCATCTCCCCGCGCCGGACCATATCCATCCGGATCCTGTTTACAATAAGATCCGTCCTTCGGATTCCATTTGATTCAAGCAGTCCGATGATTCGGTCCGCATCGCGGATCGCGGAAACCTCCGGGGTTGTGACGACAACGGCGCGCTCAGCAGGCGCAATCGCGTTGCGGAACCCCTGCTCTATTCCGGCCGGACAGTCCAGTATAATGTAGTCGAATACCGCCTTGAGGCTGTCAACCAGCTTGATCATCTGCTCCGGCGACACTGCGCTTTTGTCCCGTGCCTGCGCCGATGGAAGCAGGCAGAGGTTCGGGTAATGCCGATCCTTGATCAGGGCTTGGCGCACACGGCAATTCCCTTCGATCACATCCACAAGATTGTAGATAATCCTGTTCTCAAGTCCCATGACAACGTCAAGATTGCGCAGTCCGATATCCGTATCGACAAGGACTGCCTTTTTGCCGAGGCGCGCAAGCCCCGCGCCTATATTTGCCGTTGAAGTCGTCTTACCGACGCCTCCCTTTCCGGATGTCACAACAATTACTTCGCTCATAATCTACTTAGACCTCCCACTGGATTTCTCCTGGATTCACAGGCTCCTCCTCTGTGCAGCGGCCCCTATGCCAGAAATTCGCAAAGAGTCTCATTTGTGATGGATTTTATCTGAAGATGGCCGTCCCGGATGAATACAATTTTCGGATCAACCGGGTAATCGCCTGTATCGGCCTTCTTGACAATCGCACTGCGGGCCATCTTATCCGCAATGCGTATCTGCATCGGTTTCATCGTAAGTGCAGCCGCAAAGCAGCCGGTGTTGCCGGATGCCCCGGCATAGATGTTCCCCATACAGCAGCCAAGAATGACAATATTCCCTCGCGAGGTCACATGTGCGCCCGGGTTGACATCACCGATAATCACAACGCTTTTTTCCGTCTCGAGAGATTGCCCCGAGCGCAGCGTCCCGCGGTAAAACTGCCCATCCTCGGTTTTGTGTTCCTCCAGTGCGTGTGTCACAGCTTTTTTATAATAGTCAGCAGTCGCTTGCTCTTCGTCTACAATGCAGAGTACATGGATGCGGGAGTTCAGGGCGATCTCCTCGACAAGCTGCTGCTCCTGCTCTTTTGTGAGAATCCTCCCCCGGAACGTGATTGCCAGTTTTGCATTTTTAAAGAATGCTGCAGACTCCCTGAATTTATCGCCCACCGCCGTCCGAAGCTCTTCAAACGGAAGACCGGGGTCAAGATTCAGGATCAGCCCATACGGGTTGCTCTTAATAATCACTGCGCTGCGGCTCATAACAATATACCCTCACTTTTGTGGATGTGTATCAGTCCTGCTGGGTGATGCTGTCGGAAGCCTGTGAAGCATATCCGGTAATCAGCGTATCCTTATCCTGCAGGCCATAATAATATGAAATCATGTCGCGTGCAACGGCGGCTGCGTTGGCAGAACTGTAACCGTTTGCAATACGGACCGCAATCGCGATCTCGGGATTGTCATACGGCGCGTATCCGATGAACGCCCCATGGTTCGGAACATCAGTGCTTGTCTGCGCCGTACCGGTCTTCCCTGCGACTGCAACGCCGGAAAAATTCGTGAATGCAGAGCTGTTCTGCACTACGCCGCGCATACCGGCGTGAATCGTATCCCAGAGCTCAGATGTCAGGTCGACGGTCCCGGTGCTCTCTGGTTCCTTCTTCTCAAGGACGCTGCCGGTCGAATCCGTGATCGAGTCGACGAGCGTCAGCTTATAGCAGGTACCGCTGTTCGCAATCGTGGTCGCATAGCGGGCCAATTGGGTCGTCGTAAACAGGTGGTCGGCCTGCCCCATGGCGGAGCGAACCGCGTCACGCTGCGCGATATGCGGGGAGGATTCGGGCACTTCGACCCCGGATTCCTCATCCAGGCCGAACATTGACGCGTATTTCGTGAGCGTCTCAATGCCGGTCTCATCGACATATTCCCCATTCACATCGCTCAGGCGCCAGCCCACCGTGTTGAAGTACATATTACAGGATTCCGTGATCGCACTCTGCAGCGTCAATACACCATGGCCGTAGGTGTTCCAGCAACTGATGGGCTGTGTCGTCAGTTCGAATTTGCCGGTACAGGCAATCCCCTCGCTCGGGCTGACAACTCCCTCCATGACACCGGCGGCCGCGGTGACAATTTTGAATGTGGAGCCTGGGGCGATAGCTTCTTGGGTCGCACGGCTGTAGAACGGGGAAGACTGATCCGTATTGAGTTTATTGAAATAATCTGTGTCCATCTCATTCGCCAGGCGGTTATTGTCATAGCCTGGATACGTTACACAGGCGAGCACATCGCCGGAGTTCGGGTCAGTCAGCACGAGCGAGCCGGAGCACGGCGTCAGCGCGAGCTGGGACGGCTTGATCTCAAGGCTGCTGATCTTGCTGATCAGGAAATTGTAACCGCTGAGCGAACCGGCCTGGAGCCTGTCATATTCGTCGGTATTCATCTCGAATACCCCCTGGTCGAACAGCAGCAGGCAGATCTGCTCTCCCGTGATGCTGTTTTCCTGCAGCATATATCGGTAAACCTGCTTACAGAAATTGTCATCTGTATACAGATAATCCGCAATATAATCAGCCAGCGCAGAGAACATCTCCTCCGTATCCATGTACTCCGCGTTCCCGGAGAGCTTCGTGATGTCGAGCCAGTCCTTTGAAATCGCGTAGGTCAGGTATTCCTTAAGGCTGATGCTCTCGTCCTCCGTCCACTGGATATAGACCGGATCCGTCTTGTCAATCGCGTCCTCATTGAGAATGCCGGTATCCTCCGCCAGCATCTGGTTGACGATATAAGAAACATATACCTGGTACTGCTCCTCCAGCTCGCTGTACGCGGCAGGGGAATCGGACAGCAACTCATTTTTGAGTACGCTGAAAATTTCGGAAGCCTTGACAAGGAACGCATTGTAGACTGCCTGTTCATTGGCCGTCGCGTCGGAGGCCTTCAGATGGCTCACACTGAGCACATTGTTCTCAAACAGAGAATAATATACGTCGTAGTACGGGATGCGCACCTGGTCAGCGGACGTAATGTATTTTGTATCGAATTCCTCGTATGGCACAATCATCTGGACAAGAATACCTGCAATCATCTGCTCCAGCAGGTGGTAACCGGCCTGTTGGAGATCCATGTCGATAGTCAGGTACACGTCATTGCCGGCCTGCGGCTCGACACGCGAGATCACCTGAAGCGTCCGCCCGAGATTATCCGTGTAAAGCTTTTCTGAACCGCTGTCACCTTGCAGCGTCGTTTCGAGCACCTTCTCCAGCCCCGTCTTGCCAACGACATACGTCGCATCGTAGCTGCTGTCCTCCTCCTGCAGCTCCTCGAGCTCTTCCGCCGAGACAAGCCCTGTGTAACCGATCAGGGGCGCAAGATACTCCGCATCGGCATAAATGCGCCTGTATTCCTCAGAGATATCAACGCCTGGCAAATCAGCGCTGTTTTCAAGAATCCGCGCGACTGTCTCATCACTGACGCCGCGTGCGATCGTCACAGCCTGATATCGCTGGAAGCTGTATTTAGCGATCTCTGCCCGCAGTGCCACCAGCTGCAGCCGTTCCCTGTCAGTCCACGACTGCGGCAGCCCGTATTCGGCACGCTCCGCATCCGTGACGGATCTGTCAAGGATCCCATAGTAATCATCAGAACAAAGCAGATCCATGAAGTCATCTGCAGAAATATTGAGCTGCTCCTCTTTCAGGCTGCTGATTTCAGCGACGCCGAAGATGTCAGCTTTGAAACGGTTCAGCCGGAAACCGGAAGCAGTATAGCTCCAGTTCCCGCCTGCGTCAAGCATAATATAAAAATCGTCGACGACTGAGTCAACAGAATCTCCCTGCCCTTCAATAATCTGAATCACGTGGTACAGGATACTGTTAAGGGACAGGTTCTTGATCCGCGTGCTGTCGTATGAGCCGCTGTCCTCAAACGTCACACAATTGGAAATCTCATTATAGGCAACCGGATTGCCATTTCGGTCATAAATATTGCCCCGCGTGCTTTTCAGGGTGCGTTCCTTCACAATAGAAAGCGAAAAATCATCCTGGTAACTCTCCCCGTTTATGATCTGGAGCGAGAACAGGCGGCGCAACAAGATGCAGGCAAGCAGGGCAACCAGGATGAGGAGCACGGCTATCCTGGAATTTACCGCCTGGCGGAAATTACGTTTCATCTTCTCAAACAATGCTGTCAGTCCCTCCTTTGTCAGTCAGGCAAAGCTTCCTGTTGATCGCGTACAGAAGCCTGTAGCAGATGATCGTCAGGATCAGTGTATAGAGCACCTCAGGCAGGATGATGCGTCCAAGATAGTAGAAAAAATGGACACGCCCGCGTAGCAGGAACATAAAGCAATACTGCAGGATCCCGTAGGCAAAGTCACTGACCGAAATCAGGAACAGAGGCGTCTTGATATCATCGTCATAAAAAATGCGGTAAAAATATCCGCTGAAATAACCTACCCACAAATACAGGAGTGCGTTGAAGCCGAGTGTACTCTCGAAAAACAGGTCGGTCAGCAGGCCACAGAAAAAACCGGTCAGCATACCGCTCTTCCGCCCGCGCATCAGGCCGAAAGATACGGTCAGGATGATCAGCAGGTTGGGCTTGATGGATGCGATGGCGGCCATCTGGCAGACAGTGGACTGCAATATGATGGAAAGCAGGATCAGGCCTGCCATAGTGAGCTTTCGCCGCATGGGCAACTCCTTTCTGGTTTACGGATACTCTTTCTGTTCAAGGATCACAAGCACCTCCTGCAGATGCCGGAAATCGACAACCGGCGTGATGTAACCGGACTTAGTCAGGTTATTTGCGTCATTGTTCAGCTCGCTGATGTAGCCGATCAGGATGCCGGGCAGATATTTCTCGCTGATGTAGGAGGTCACCACCTTGTCCCCGACGTGAACCTCATTGTCGGCATCCGTCAGCTTGACGAGATTAAGGGAGCCTTCATCGATCAGGCGCAGGTCACCCGCGATAATGCAGCAGTCGGATGTTGTGGAGACCATCGCGCTGACATTGCTGTTGTCGTCGATGATTGAACGTACTGTCGCCCAGTTTGGGCCGACATCCGTTACGATACCGACGAGCCCTCCGCCGGAAATCACATTCATATCGCGTTCGATGCCGTCCGAGGATCCCTTGTCAATTGTAAAAAGCTGGAACCAGTTGCCGGATTCTTTCGCGATGATACGGGCGCCTACTTTTTCATACTCGTCATATTGTTCATCCAGCTCAAACAGCTCGCGGAGGCGCAGCAGCTCTTCGCGGTCCTGGATGAGCTGGCTGTTCTCCTCGGTCAGGGTATCAACCTTCTCCTTGAGCTCAGCATTTTCGGCGCGGAGCGTCTCAGCATCCTCAAAATTATCGGTGAGCCCTGAAAGCCATGTCCCGAAGCCATTGATCCCCTTCTGGATCGGTGTGATCACGAAGCCGCTCACCTGTTTGACCGGTGAGGTGACAGAGCTGTCCGCGAAGGATACAATAATCAGTGCGATACAGAACACGGAAAGCCCTGCCAGCAGATATTTGTTCTTTAAATTGTCATCCAACCTTTTTTTCATGGTAACCGCCTTTATCTCATCCCTGCCAGATCATTCAGGGAATAAGTCAATTGTTTCAAATCTTTGTGGTTCAAGATCTCGATCAGCCCGCGAACGGTACTGTTCTTCGGATCCTGGATATGATGCAGCGGGATGCCCATCTCCCTGCGAATATACTCCGGCAGGTTTTGGATCATCGAAACACCTCCGCTTAGATAAATACCCTCACGCGTGATATCCTTCATCAGCTGGGGCGGCACGCGATTGTAAACAGATTTGATATTCTCCACAATATTGTCGATTGTATCAATGATCGCGACACTGACCGCAAGTGACGGGATCAGGCCCGATTTGGGCAGCCCGGAGAGCGTATGGATGCCAAAAACCTTCTGTTCAAGGCGCGGGCCGTTAATCATGAAGGCGAGATTGTTTTTGAGAGACTCGGCAGTCCTGTGCCCGATGCTCAGGTTGAACTTACGGCGCACCATTGTCGTAATGTCTTCATCGAGACGCCGCCCGCCGACCTTGAGCGTCTGGCCTAGAATAATCTTTCCGGAGGATATCACGGAGATCTCCGTTGTGTCGGCTCCGATATTGACTACCATATGGCCGCGTCCGGAGAGTATGGGAAGCTCGGCGCTGACCGCATCTGCAAGGCCCTTCTCAACGAGACGGATGCTTCCCGCGCTGATTTTGCCCTTCATTACCTGAAAGAAAGCGCGCTTCTCAACCTGCGTAATCTCACTCGGAACGGCGATGCATAAAGCGGCATTGCCAAACGGCGCCGCATTAAAGCGGCGCAGTAATGTTGACAACAACAGCCCCATCTCAGTCAGGTTCGCGATAACGCCGCCCGACATTGGCCAGATGACCTCGATATTCCCGGGATTCTTTTCATAAATCTCATATGCGCCGTCGCCGACTGCAATCACCTGCCTGTCCTCACGCAGGGCGATCACATCGCGGCAATACATAAAATGTCTTCCGCCTTTATCACGGAGCTTGACCGTATCGGTGCCGAGGTCAATCCCGCATACCTTCTGAAACAACATAGTATAAATTCCCCTTATCTGTTCTCCGCATCCTGCCAGAACCCCTGTTCCCTCATACTGACAGCCTGGCAGTCCCCGATAATAATATGGTCAAGAAGTTCAATCCCTACGATCACTCCCGCCTCACGGATACGCATCGTCAACGCAATGTCGTCAGCACTGGGATCCGGAATGCCGCTTGGATGGTTGTGGAGCAGGATAATGCTGACAGCCTGATGGCGCATCGCCTCAATATAGATCTCGCGCGGCGAGATCATGGAAGAATGGGCTGTGCCTTTGGAGATCACCGTGTCATGTATCAGTCTCCCCTTGCTGTTGAGCATGACAAGTATCAGCACCTCCTGCTCGAGATGGCGCATCTCTTCCATATAATATTCCGCTACAGTGACCGGACTTGTGAATGTAACGCCGTCAGAGAAACGCTTCCTGGCGAATCTTTTCGAGAGCTCTGCGAGGCATTTAAGCTGCACCGCCTTTACTTTGCCGAGCCCGTGGATCTTCCTCAGGTCAGAAATTGACATATGGTAAATGCCGAGCAGGCCATTCGCGCCTCCGCATGCAAGCACCTTGCGTGACAGCTCAAGCGCTGACTCACCCCTGACTCCAGTGCGAAGGATCACCGCAAGAAGCTCGGCGTCGCTCAGATGCTCCGCCCCGTTCAAAAGGCATTTCTCGTATGGCCGCTCCTCCGGCGGGATGTTCTTCATCGTGTGGGGTGTCTCTGCGGCGCAGTACGGCCCGGCTGTATCCTCTTTATGGTCCATATCGTTTACCGATACTCTCTCCGTCCAGTTATTTTACCATAAAAATAACGCAAAGTACACAGCCAGAGTATTAAATTTTTCTTTCGTTATGTACAGCATATAATTTTTGAGAAAAATGATGAAAAATGAATGACAAATTGACAGATAAATGATAAAATGAGAAAAAGTCCGCAATAGAAATGAGGGGTTATTATGACCAATCGTGCGCATAAGAACGTAATTTCCACAGATAATGCCTGCCAGCTTCCGGACATTCCGAAAGCGCTTCTGGAATACAGCTTTTTCTTCGACTATGTGAATCGGACCGTTTGCGTGTCTGCTGCGATGGCTCAGCTTCTGTTTCAGAAAGAAGGATCATATAAACTGCCGTTAGATGATTTCCTGCACAGTTTTACGGATGAGAGTGCTGCGGCGGTCCTCGATGACATGAACAGGCTTGTAGACGGGAAACTGCTGCGCACCGATACACAGGTTGTGATAAAGCGGTCCGACGAGATGATCCCTGTGCTTTTTATTATGGCGCGGGATCCGGGGCAGGGGCAGATCCTTGGCCTTGTACATCTTTCATATGACCTTCTGCATGAATACCAGAATCAGCTTGACCAGGTAATCACCGAGCTTGAGCACACGCAGTGTATTAACCAGCTGATCCTGGAAGGCTCCACCGACTATATCTATCAGCTTGATGTTGTCAACAATATCTGTACCTTTTCACCGAAAGCGATGGATGTCCTGCCGCTTGAATCGCCGACTTTCCCCAATGCGCTGGACCGCATTCTCTCATTTATCATTCCAGAGGACAGGCACATTTTCCTGGAATCCTTTACCCCGTTCCTGACCGGCAAATCAGAGTACCATACAGCTGAGTACCGTGTCCGTACCAAGTCCGGCGATATCATGTGGATTTCATGCCATGGCAAGGGGACACACGGGCCAAATGGCGAGCCGTTGATGATCGCAGGCTCCCTGATGGATATCACCGAAAAGAAGAAAACGCAGGAGCGCATAGACCATATGCTCTATACGGATATGCTGACCGGCATGAAGAACCGATACTGTTACGAGATCGAACTTGACGAATGGCTCTCAAACCCGAATGCAAAGGGTTCTATCCTGTGCATCGATATCCGTAATTTTAAGTTATATAATGAGATTTTCGGGCATAGTTTCGGCAACAAGATTCTGAAAGGATTTGCAAAATTGCTCCCGATGTATATCCCGGACAACCGTGGAGTGTACCGGCTTGACGGGGACGAATTCCTGATCCATCTTGGCGAATACACTCAGGAATCCATTCTTGAAAAGTTCGCCCCGCTACAGGTTGCCCTGTCCAAAGCGCGTATTATTGAAGGACACAGCATCTATATTGATGTGACAACAGGCATTTCGATTTATCCGGAACACGGCAGGAGTGCCGAGGAGCTTCTCAAAAATGCTGATACCGCCCTGTACAGGGTTTCGAAGTATGCGAAAGACACCGAGATGTTTTTCTCAACAGAGAGCAGTGAAGAGATTTCAAAACGCTATCTGCTCGAAAATGAGCTCCGCAGCGATATAGAACACCAGTTCAGAAATTTCCGCGTCGTCTACCAGCCGATCATCGCATTGAATCACGGCGGTGCATACTGGTGTTCAGCGGAGGCACTACTGCGTTATCGGAATCCTCTCCTGCCGGATCTTACGCAGAAAGAACTGATCGAGACACTTGAAATCACAGACCTGATTATTCCCGTTGGCCGTTGGGTGCTGACACAGGCGATCAAGGAATGCAGCCGTTGGAACCTGACCGATGCATACGCAAGCGTCCATGTGAATTTTTCCGCACAGCAGGTGTCTGATGCCGGGATCATGGAGCATATCACCGATATGCTCAGTAAATATCATCTTCCGGCATCCTGCCTGATCTGTGAGCTGACGGAGACCTCTATGATCAATAATTTCAGCTCTGCCAAGCAGCTTTGCCGCAGCCTGATGGAGCTTGGCGCCGGTATTGCACTTGATGATTTCGGTACCGGCTATACAAGCTTCAATTACCTGCGGACATTTCCGATCAGCCAGATCAAGATTGACAAAAAGTACGTCGAAAACCTTGCAGAGAATGAGTACAATCAGATCATCATACGCTGCCTCTACGATCTGTCGCGCAACATGGATCTTGAACTCTGTGTTGAGGGCGTTGAAGACGAGCGGACGCTGAAGATCCTGGCCGATATGGGTGTGAAGCTGATCCAGGGCTTCTATTTTGAGAGGCCAATAGAAGCAGGCATTATCCGCAAGGAATTCAAACATCATTTTCAGAAACCGGATCCGCAGGCAGGCCAATCCAGCCCTACAGCTTCATGATTCCGAACTGGTCTTTCATAAGCTTAAGCCGCGTCTTCACATCCATTTTCGGCAGCGGCCACTCGATATAATTTTCTTTCTTCCTGGCATCGGTAAGCTTGGGGATCGGGTAAATTTTATCAATATGCTGGGAAGGGCAGTCCACCCACTTGCCGCGCAGGCTAAGTACAGCCCTGCACAGCACCATTGAGAGCACATGCGACGTAAAGTGCACGAGCGACTTGTTTTTCACCGAAAGCAGCGGGAACGGAATCTGCATTGCGGTTGTCGCGGCCAGCATACAGGTAGATGGGCTGCAGCAGCCCGGCGTCGTATATTTGGCTGCATCATCCAGGATATGCGCACAATTGCCGACAGTCAGCAGCGGCTGCTTCATCGCGCGGATTTTCTCTTCGCTATATGGTTTGCCGGTATAGTCAAACCAGTAACGCCTGCCGCTGCAGAGGACACCTCCGCCGACCACGACCGTCAGAGGCAGGTCATAATTTTTCTTCGGCGCATAGATGACGTATTCGAAGCCGGACCGCAACGCTGCGAGACATCCGCCGTCGCAGGCCATCTCAAGCCTGCGCGCGATCTGTGGCGTCACTTTGTCAGGGGCTTCTACCTTTGGCGCGTGAGGCAGGTTGTGCCCGGCCAATACCAGAATATTCGGGAACCTTTCCCGGAATCCTTCATCCATCATGGACGGATTGGCGCGCCTGAACCGATAGTGTGGGATCTCCCCGATAATCTCTGCCTCTTTTGCATCAAATCCGCGTTTTTTCGCTTCAATAATTAACGGGATCTGATCCGGGTCAAGCCCCATGACCTCTGTCCCGATGCTGTCGACTGCGACAGAATTCGTCCCCGAGATAAAGGTTCTCGTATCGACCGGATCGACCGGCGCCGGGGTATTGCCCTCTCCTCCAATCAGCCCGTCAATAAAGATCAGGTGCGGCCGGAAAAGATACAGCAGGTCGGCGAGCTTTTTATTAATATAATAGTTGTGGTTGCGCTCACGCAACGCGTATGGGATCGCACCCATCGCATTTTTAAAGCCAAGCGTTACCTGCGTATACAGATTCGTTTTCAGCTTCGGCACGGATATATAGTAAGCCTTTCCATCGACTACATCCTTAAAAATCTCCGGAATATAAACCTCCTTCATGACCTCCGCTTTCGGAAGCATATAGCGCACGACGGGACAGCATTCGAGAGCGATAAGGCCTGTCCTGTGATGCTTCGCAATCCTGTCATAGCCGGCCACCCTGAAGCTCGTCTTCGTAGGCATCGGTTTCCCGGAAGACTCGACGATCACGATCCTGTCATTATACTGCTTTACCCATGAAATAAGCGCGTCAAAGACACGCGGGTCGGTTGATTCCGGGTAATCCTCCTGCTCCATGCCGCTCTTGTGGTAAACAGACACAAGATTCGGCTTGATGAGGATTTGGCTGTAGTTTTTGAGCTCCCTGGCAAAATGGTTTTTCTCATTCAGCGTATTGAGGTTGTCATATACTGCCTTGCGGATTGCCCTGATATCTTCTCTCGCATAATATGCTTCCGTACCATAGTTTTTCGGCAGCGCCACATAATCTCTCCTGTAATCCATTTCAGGTGCCTGTGTTACCACGATATATTCTTTCATTGTTGTTTTCCCTCAAACTATTCTTCCGTATGCTGTATCAACATTTTACACACCGCTTCCGCGACGCGGATACCGTCGACGGCGGCTGAAGTGATCCCGCCTGCATAGCCGGCGCCCTCCCCGCACGGGAAAACGCCCGGGAAGCTGACGCTCTGGCAGTTGTCCCCGCGTACAATGCGGACCGGAGATGACGTCCGGCTCTCGACTGCGGACAAAAGCGCATCATCGGCGTCAAACCCCGGAATCTTCCGTCCAAAGGCATATATCCCCTCAATCAGGTCATCCTTAAGCTGACAGGGCAGGACGCCCCGGATATCAGCATATGCCCATTGCCCCTTATTCTGCGGCTCAAGCATACGTGGCTCACCGGTACGGCATTGTCCATATCCATGCTGTTGCCGTGAAGACACGCAAAAGTCTTTGAAGCGCTGTACGGGAATCCGGCCATCAGCGCAAAGCCAGGCGGCATGCTCGAGGCGTCTCTGGAACGCGATGCCGTCAAGCGGCCCCTGCGCCGCATAGTCCTCCGGCGTCACTGTGACGACGACAGCGCTGTTCGCGTTCTCCCCGCTACGTCCGCTGTAGCTCATGCCGTTGACTGCAGTCATCCCGTCCTCGGAGGAGGCATTGACAACATAGCCTCCCGGACACATACAGAAAGTATAGACACCACGTCCGTCCGCGCAGCGGTGTGTCAGTTTATATGGGGCGGCGCCGGGCTCATATGGACAGTCGCTGCCATACATTGCCTCGTTGATCAGAGCCTGGCTGTGTTCGATGCGCAGCCCTACGGCAAATGCTTTCGGCTGCATTTCAAAACCGCACTCCAGAAGCATTGCAAATGTATCGCGCGCACTGTGCCCGATCGCAAGGACAAGCGCATCCGTACGGATCGACCCTGCGCCATGTCCATGTTCGACCAGATATTGCCTGCGGCAGGAACCGGCATCATCAGAAGCCGCCGTCTCCTGCCCGCAAGGTGACACTGAAATATCTGTCACACACGCATGAAACCGAAACTCACCGCCCAGTTCCTGGATCTCGGTGCGGATATGCCGCACAACATTTACAAGCACATCCGTGCCGATATGAGGTTTCTGGTCATAGAGGATACTCTCCTGGGCACCTGCCTTTATAAATTCCCGCAGCACAAACCGAATTTTCCCGTCGGTATCCCTGATCAGCGTATTCAGTTTCCCGTCTGAAAAGGTACCTGCCCCGCCCTCTCCGAACTGTACATTCGATTGTGTGTCGAGCTTCCCTGTCTCCCAGAACTGTTCAACGGATCCTGTCCGCTCTTCCACGCAGCCTCCGCGCTCCAGGACGATCGGACACAACCCGACGCGGGCGAGCATCAGCGCGCAGAATAATCCGGCAGGACCGCTGCCGACAATGACCGGGCGGAGACTGGCCGGCACGTGTACGTACGGAAAATGATATTCTGTATGTTCTGTCAGTGTAACACGGCGTTTCTTCGCACGGCGGACGACGGCTGCGGGATTCGCTGTCTCGACGTCGACTGTATAGACATAAAAAAGCTCCGGCTTCCTCCGCGCATCGACAGAGCGGCGCATCAGCTCATAGTTCATCGGCTCCTTTCCAAGCCGCAGGATACGCCTGATTTCCTGTTCAAGCTGCTGTTCTGTGTGATCGGGAGGCAGCTTCAGCTCATTGATTCTGATTCTCATAAATTCCTTTCCGAAAGCACTGCCTCCCGCCCTGCTGCCCCGTTTCCGGCTACATACCCGCTCGACCATGCCCACTGCAGGTTATAGCCGCCGCACGGCCCGTCCACATCGAGCAGCTCTCCGGCAAAAAAAAGCGATGGGTGCAGCTTCGACTCAAGTGTGTCATTTACTTCATTGCAATCGACGCCTCCCGCGCAGACTTGCGCATTCTCAAAGGATTTTGTGGAAAGGCCCGACAGCCTCAGGTGCTTGCACAGATGCACAATGCCGCGGATCCTTTCCTCTGTCAGTTCCCTGCAAAGCGGCATACGGGATTTCCTGCCGGATATCCTGCCATGGGTCAACCATGCATCTACCGCTTCGCCATTGCCTGAACTGCTGCAGGATGGCGGCAGATGGCGCGGCGCAAAGGCATCCAGCCCCAGAACCGCTTCAATCAGCCTGTCCTGCAGAATGCCGGCAAGCAGGACACCAGCCTTTTCGTCGGGAAGCTCTGAAGCACGGTGCATCAGCATAGTGGCCAGCTGCTCTTCCCCATAATCCGGCAGCAGGTCAACCGTCAGCACAAGTGCCCTGCGTTCCCGGAGCGGAGCACAGGAAACGAACCGCGAAAGCTGAAAGATGACGATCCCGGAGAGGCCGTATTTTGTCCACTGCAGCTCTCCTGACTCCGCACGTATCAGTGAATATGCCCCCGGCACTTCAGGTGAGGGAAAACTGCTGTCTGCTGACAGGAACCGACCCAGCATCACGCGCGCCCGGCATCGCGTCCCGGCGGCCGCTTCGAGGAAGCGGGATGCCCCTACAGCGCACGAGGTTCCCGCACCCCTCCATGCCGCATCTGTATCACAGTCAATGGTATTTTCCGCCATGGGCAGCAGGATCTCCTGCGCCTCAACCGGGACGAGCGTCGGGGCAATTGCCCGGATTGAGTGTCCCAGTGCCTTTGCGATGCCATAACCGCTCCCATCCCCTTCAAAGAGCGAAGCGGCCCGCGATCCACAGGCAAGAATTACGGAATCCGCGTAATACTGCCATGTTGCAGTCCGGGCGCACCAACCGGAACCGGTCTCCTCCAGGGATACGAGCTGTTCGGAAAGCTTCAGTTTTATCTTTTGCCTGCGCAGCTCAGCAAGCAGTACGTTGAGCACAGATGCAGACTGTAATGTATACGGATAGACATAACCGTTTCTCTCGGTGCAAAGCAGCCCGAGCCCTTCCAGAAAACTGCGCATCCAGTCAGCGCCAAAACGGCGGACAATCCTGGAAGCAAGTGCTGAGCCGGTGCCGTAATACGCATTCGGAAGCGCGGCATCGAGATTTGTTATATTGCAGCGCCCGTTTCCGGTCAGCAGAAGCTTCCTGCCGGGACGTTCCATCGCTTCGAGCACCGTTACGCGGGCACCGGCGCGGGCTGCGGCGATCGCTGCCATCAGCCCGGAAGCGCCGCCGCCCGCTATTACCACCTGTTTTGGCTCCAACGTATTTCCTCCTTCATCTGCCCGGCTCCGGATCCCTTCAGGATTTATTCATCGGGAGCCGGTCACAGCTTTGCGTAGCCCTTCTCATAGAGCCTCTGCAGAGATTTCAGAATGCCCAGCTTCGCATGCGGCCATGTCAGGCCGCCCTGGAAAAAGGCCACATATGGCGGCCGGACAGGGCCGTCGGCACTCAGCTCGATAGATGAACCCTGTATGAATGCACCGGCTGCCATGATGACATCACTGTCATAGCCTGGCATTGCCCACGGCTCCGGCGTCACGTAGCTATCGACGGGCGCCGCGGACTGGATACCCTCGCAGAAAGCGATCAGCCCCTCCGGGAATCCGAATTCCACTGCCTGAATGATATCATACCGGTCCTCAGAGGCATTCGGGACAGCCCTAAACCCAAGCCGTTCATAGAGATTTGCCGCAAATACCGCGCCCTTGAGGGCTGCAGCCGTCACAGTCGGTGCCAGGAAGAGGCCCTGATAGAAAGACTGCAGAACGCCGAGAGAGGCTCCGACCTCCCTGCCAAGCCCGGGAGATGTCAGGCGGTACGCGCAGCGTTCGACGCACTCCTGTGTTCCCGCAATATATCCTCCGATCGGAGCCAGGCCGCCGCCCGGGTTCTTGATCAGGGAGCCAACCGTCATATCGGCTCCCACGTCGCCAGGCTCTAGGGCTTCAACAAATTCACCGTAGCAGTTGTCAACCATACAGATGATATCCGGCCGCAGCTGCTTCACGAAAGCGACCGCTTCCCCGATCTGCTTTACAGAGAGTGATGGACGTGTCTGGTATCCCCTGGAGCGCTGGATCTCGATCAAGCGTGTCTGAGGGGTGATTGCCTGCCGGATGCCGTCATAATCAAAGCTGCCGTCCGGCATCAGATCGACCTGGGCGTATGTCACGCCGTATTCGGCCAGCGAACCGCATGAGGGACGGATCCCGATGACTTCCTCAAGCGTGTCATACGGCTTGCCGGAGATCGAAAGCATCTGGTCGCCGGGGCGCAGATTCGCCGAGAGCGCAAGGGCGAGCGCATGTGTGCCGCATGTAATCTGAGGGCGCACAAGCGCTGCCTCCGTATGGAACGTAAGCGCATAGACCTGCTCGAGCGTGTCCCGCCCCATGTCATTGTAGCCGTATCCGGTCGAGGACTGAAAGCATTCTGCGCTGACACGCGCATCCTGCATGGCTTTGATTACCTTGAACTGGTTGTATTCCGCCATTGCGTCTATCTGTTCAAAACGGCCTGCGAGCCCGGACAGGATATCCTTCGCAAATCCCTGTACCCGGCTGCTGATGCCAAGCGACTCCAACATACTTTCCATATATTCCTCCGAAATTAACAAAGACAGGCGGCCGGACAGGGTCGGTGACCTCCCCTATCCAATAGTAACGGTAACATCATAATTGCTGATCCGATAGCATTCCGTGCCGTCCGCTCCGTAAAATGCGATATCAAAGCTTGTCTCGCCAGCCTGCAGGAATACCACGGTGAAGCTCCCGGAAGCCTGAAATTCCGCCACGTCAAAAGAAACCATACCCGGATCATAATTCTCAATGTATGCGTAGACAGCATCGCTGCCGTCCATCATGACCTGCCCTTCCGCCTGGCTGCCCGCTGTCAGCCCGTCCGCAGGCTGGCTGATGTTGAAGCCATATTCGCATGTATTGATGCACCAGGCGTATGCATCCTCCGTCGCAGCAGACAGGTCTTGTCCGTCCGCCGTCTGAAGCGCACCCTCGCTGAGCGTGACAAAGCAGTTCATGGACTGGGCAATCGGGTCTGTCAGGGTAACCACAGCCTTTGTCCCCCTCTCAGTCCAGCCCAGGTCAATCAGTTCTTCATCCGTCATGGGCATGACCGCCACCTTTTCTGTGTCATTCATCGCGATCTGTTCAATCACGCTCGAGTCAGCGGCATTGTACAGGGTGAGGATCCCGCTCCCAGCCACAACATCACGATGCGTGTAAATGGTAAGGCGGCTGATGCCTGCCGGATAAACTTCATAATTGTTCTCAGAGGAAGTCCTCGGAGCGAATGTCATCTCACCTGGCAGGATCGTTTCGCCTGATGTACCTGCGTCCTCTGTTTCGTCCGGGACAGCGGACTCCGCCGGCGGTTCCTCCTGCTGTTCCTGTGTGTCTGCCGGCTGCTCCGTGTCCTGTGCCTCCGGCTCCTCCGGATAATCCTGTGCCTGTTCCTGGCTGTCCTGAGCCTGGTCTGCAGGCAGTGTTTCCGGCTGCGTGCTGTCGGCAGGAGCCTCGGTCATAACTGTGCTGTCCGATGCCGTGATGTCGATCGCCGACTGTTCCGTCTGCGTATCAGGCGAGGCCTCCGCAGCTGCGGTCGTCTCAGCGAGTGCGGATTCGTCCGTCGCGTCAAAGACGACGGATTCGCCAAGTGCGGAATCGTCCGTATTCATCAGGATACTGTCGCTTGCGAGCGTCTCCGGCTGCGAGTCATCAATCACGGTTGCCGAATCGGCTGCCGAAATCTCTGTCTCCTGGTTCATGAGGCTCTCAACATTGCTCTCAACCCGTTCAAGCGTTTCCTTCATCTCATCATAATCATAGTCCTGCTCGGCAACCAGCTGCATCAGCCCGAGCAGGAGATCCCGGTCTTCCTCTGTCAGGGAGACGCCTGCCTCATCTGCCACTTCATTGATAATCACATCAATGTCATTCCCGCTGACAACATTGCCCTCAATAATCTGTTTTTTACTCTCATTAACGATCTCTGTGGCCTCGAGCTGCCCGATATTATTAGCGATGGTCGTTGTCGTAATGAGCTCCTGCGTTGCGACCTCTTTCTTCTCGGTATCAAGCGTCGCGCCGACTGCGGACTCGTATGCCATCATGATGCCCGTCAGGGCGCCAGTGCCGGACACCTCAAACGGCGCGGCCGCGAGGACGTCGCAGTTCACGACTCCGGAGGTGGACAGCGTAGACGCAATCATATTGCTCGTGACCCAGGTAAGATTCGCGGTCTTGACCTGGATGCCGCCTGAGGCCGTCGGGCTGACGAGCGCGCAGCTGTATGTATGTGTACCAATCTGTTCAAGCGGCACGTAGGAACCGAGGTGGTCACGCTCATCCTGGTTCGTGATCGTGAGCGTCTGGAGATTCTGTCCTGCGACGCCGAAGTAGCGGAGGATCGCATCCTTCTGTTCCTGCGACAGATCCGCGCCGAGCGTTACGACCTTCTGACTGTCCGCGTGGACTGTGAGCCTCGGGGCAAAAGCCATCAGGCACAATGCCGCACTCATAAATATGGCAAGCACTTTATTTTTCATAATAGACCTCTCTTTCTGAGCAGTTACAATCTCTCTTCTTTTTCAACCATTATATCACTGCCCGAAAGTAAATACAAGAAAACAAAACAGATGGATTTATTAAGG
>CAYRKA010000007.1:0-4618 GCA_964424785.1 uncultured Lachnospiraceae bacterium
CAGCTCGCGAACGTGCCGGCTGTGATATCGCCGCCGACGTAGCTGCCGATATTCGGCGCCATGATGACACGCGCATGTGGGAAGATATGAAGCCCGAGATCGTGCGCATAGATACAGTTTGTCTCATAGAATGTCGGTATATACGGCTCCATGCGCACCGGATCGGCATAGACTCCAACAAGCAGGTGGTTCATCGTCGTGTTGCCGGCAATGCAGGCCCGGTAGATTTCGGATGCCCTGACTCCTGCCGATGTGCACATCTGTGCAATCAGAGGATTCAATGTCTCCTTCACAATCGCATCCTGCAGCTTCTTCCGCCCACCCGGTTTGACGGATTCAATAATACGGTTGATCACATCCGCGCCATAGCGGATCTGTCCGTTGCCGGTCGAAGCCTTCGCAAGGATTGTACCATTTCTCATATCGACCAGCAATGCAGCCACCGACGTGGTGCCAATATCGATCGCCAGGCCGCAAAGCTTCACATCCTCATCCTTTGGGCAGATATCGAGCACCTCAACCTTCTGGTCTGCACTGCGCAGAATCACACATTGCACGTCAAACTCATAATCGCGCAGCTTCTGTGCCATATGCTTCATGACTTCAAACGGAACCTTCACCCGTCCCGTCCCGCAGACAGTGCTGACCGCCTTTTTCAAGCGCTCAAGATCCGGCATGGTATCATCGATTGTCGGTGGGCTCATTGTCACACGGGCTACTTCCAGGTCATTGTCGAACGAAATCCCGGCATTTTTGACATCCGTCTTTGTCTTTTCAAATATTTCGATTTCCTTTACAGAATCCAGGTCCGCTACCTTCATTCTGCTCTTGTACGCGGAGGCGATATCCGGTACTTCAACCTCCACGTCCGCCACTACCTTGCTGACACAGGACAACCTCCAGCCCTGTGCATACTCCTCCTCTGTAATATGGAGTGTTTTCTGGGATTCCAGCTCCCCTCCCAATAATTTTACCTTACATTTCCCGCAAGCTGCATTTCCGGAACACGGCGCGTCGATTGCGACGTTCGTCTTCCTTGCCACCTCGAGCAGGTTCTCGCCCTCGGCGGCAAAAGCCTCCACCGCTTCACCGTTCTCAAATTTGAATATTACCTTGTACATATGATTGTCCTTCCAGTTGGCTTCAAATATCATTTCGAGCCACACTCGGTAATTTAGCGAAGTGCGACATGCAGAAATTTTTCATTATTGTAAAGCAGGAGCCGAAAACAGCTCCTGCTTCATCTGTTTATGCCCGATTCCACATCAGGAAATATGGTATTCCGATCAGATCTCCAGGTAAGAATCCGCATACAGCGTGTTGCCCTTGAATACGTCGCAGGATTTGATTGTCTCCATCAGGCGCAGGTCATTCGGGTTCACAATAGCGGATGTCAGGCCCTGCATCATCGCCATGGCAACGAGGGCGGAGTCCATGATCGGGCGGATCGCCTTCGGCATTCCATTGGAGTTGTTGGAAAGGCCGCCGGTCGAATTCAGGCCCATGTCGGAGAACATCTTGATGCACTCAAGGACCTGCATCTGCTTGTCCTGCATCCCTTTCACGACGAGGAACAGCGGATCGAACCAGATGTCCTCAGCTTCCATACCATGCTCCATACCTCTCTCGAGCAGCGTCTGGCAATACGCCATACGCTCGTCATTGTCCTTTGAGATACCCTCACCGTTACACAGTGCGATACAGATTGCGTCATTCGCCGCTGCCAGGTCGAGGTACTCGATCCTGCCTGCGGCATCTGCGGAGTTGACGATCGGTTTGCCTTTTGCGCGGTTGTAGACAGAGATACCAGCCTCAATTGCCTTTTTGTTGGAGGTATCCAGTGCAAGCGGGACGTTGTCAAAATTGCCCTGAAGGAGCTGGACAGCCCACTTCATCAGGTCCTCGCCGTCGCTCTCCGCCGGTCCGATATTTACGTCAAGATAGGTGGCGCCAGCGTCAAGCTGCTGCTTTGCCCTCTTGAGGATCGGTTCCGGGTCTCTCTGTGTGTACGCCTTATTGATTGTCGGCGCTGTTGTGGAAAGTCTCTCTCCAATTACAACAAATTTACCCATAGTGTGTTCTCCTTTATGTTTTAATCCGTCACAGGATGGAAAAGCCATTCTGTGACATTGTTTTTACTGCATATCCTTCAGGAACTTCACAAGCTGGACGGCCTCCCTTGGCGCCACGATGATTTCCCATCCCGGCATCTTTGCCTCCAGTTCCCCCTTCAGGACGGCTACCTTGCCGGGGATACAGAGCTTACGGCACTTGATCTTCCCTTCGATATCCTGCTCCTGGAAGAACTTCGCGATAGAGCCTGACGAGAACTTGCCTGCCGCCCAGGATGTCAGCACGGACAGTCCGCCTGCATCGTTGACGATCAGGTTGCACGGGACGCCGGAGCGCTCCAGCTCGCCGGATACCACGAAGTAGGTGAGGGCAAAATCAACCGTCGTCAGGCAGATCGAATTCTCATCTCCGCCGTTGATCGGGTAGATGCCCGGCTCAACCTTCATCGGCTTCTGCGGGTCTGTGAAGACGTTCTGCCTCAGGCCATACAGCGGCAGCGCCTCGGCATAACCAATCCGCTCTGCGATCACGATCGAACCGTACTTCACGGTGAACAGGGAAAGCAGCGCTGCCTGGAGATGCAGGTCGCCCTTTGCCAGCTTCGACACATTCACGATCGACGGATAACCGCAGGTACGGTTGCTGTCCTTGATCGCCGCCTTGCGGAACTGCACAGCAGTCGCAAACGCCGCCTTCACGGAACTCTCACATGCGTTAAACAGCAGGTTCTTGTTGCCGAGCTTCTCGAGGGCAGCCAGCGTGTCATACAGCTCGTCCTCGTCAGCGCCTCGTACGCCAAGCGCAACTCCGGCCTCCGTCGCCAGCTTGCTCATTGCCTCGTAGTTGGAAGCGTTCGCGCCGTTCAGTACCGGCTTGGAGGCCTTACAAACCTCGAGTGCCGCCTTCGCAACGTCAACATCCTGGCAGTCCAGGATCAGCACCCTGCCCTGGCCAGACACCTTCTTTACAAGCTCTACATAACGGTCCGCGCCGCTCTCCGGGGCATACTCAACGTCGATCAGCTCCACGTACATACGCTCACCGATACGGTCATAATCCACATGCTTTAGCTCCTCAAGGCGCGCGTCAACTGCCGCGTCGTCCATACAGCTGCAGATATCCACCGCATATCTCGTCTTGTTCACAAACGTCTTCTCATGACGGAACAGGACGGTCTCGCCGCCCAGCGTCATCTCTTCCCCGCCTGCGCCGATCTTGACGGTCTTCATAGGCGGAGCCGTGGCCTCGCTCATCGCTGCCTTGGCATCCTCTGAGAAGTACGGGCACTTATCAATGCTCACTGCGCCCTGCGCAACCTTCATGGAGAACGCCATACATGTCGGGGAGCCGCATTCCTTACAGTTTTTCTTTGGTGAAAGCTTAAAAATATCAAGACCTTTTAATGCCATTGTTTTTTCCTCCTATTTCTCTCAGACTAGATCAGCGCTTTGATCATCTTTGAAATCGTTGCAACCGACTGCGGGTGTTTCAGGATAACTGCGTCTGAACCGGATGCGAGATCTGCTGCCGCAGTCTCAACCTCCATGTCAATCCCGCGCTCTTCCTGGCTGCCCCATTCCGGCATATCCTCTTCTGTAGCAACGGATTCCTTGATGCCCCATGTCTCAGAAGCAACAGGAGTAATAATCGGCATCTGAAGCGTAGCGTCTCCCTGCTGGAGCGCCGCCGCCTTGATACGGTCCATTGTCGAAACAACATACTCATAGCCATATCCGGCTGCAGCCGTGCCGACGTTCATCACGATCGCCTTCGCGTCAACGCCGAGCTGTGTGAGGAGTACATTGAGCTGTTTCGCAAGGTTGATATCGTCGGCTGACTCAGCACCTACGATCTGCTTGTAAGCGAGACCGGCAGATGCGCCGACTGTCTTATAGTTCTCTTCTTTTGCTGCAAGCATCACAGCATTTTTGCCGTCAAGCGCCTCCGATGCCTTTGTGAAAAGCTCCGCATCCTTTTCCACATTCTTGCATCCGCAGACAACGATCGGGAGATCGACAGCTTCCGCAACTTCCCTGACGATCTGGATCAGCTCTTCGGTCGGCTTGTTCTCTCCATTCGGATCTCCGCCTTCCAAATGGATGCTCAGGAAGTCGACACCTTCAAAGGTAGCCGCTTTCTTCGCCATATCAACAACCGTTGTGCAGCCTTCGTAATACTTTTTCACACACTCCGGTTCCGCCTCGAGGCCGCCGTCCGTGATCTCGATCCCTACCTTCGGCGCATTCTCAACCGGTGCGTCAAAGGTATAGAACGGCAGTACGTTCTCGCCACCCAGGACGATCGCCTTCTCGCCTGTGCCGAGCGTCAACGTGTTGATGCTGGCATTGAATTTCCCTGATTTCGCAGTAAATGGCATTGTTCATTTCCTCCTTGTGTTGTTTGCCGGAAGCTGCCGAAGAAGCATCTCCCGGCTGTTTCATGATCTATTTATTCCCGCGCAGGAGCGCAGGTCACCGCACAAAATGATATGTAGAGCGCTGATTCCCTCCACATAGACTCGAAAAAATGCTTCGCATTTTTCCTC
>CAYRKA010000007.1:4718-41106 GCA_964424785.1 uncultured Lachnospiraceae bacterium
TGATTCCTTACATCATCGGCTCCATGGTGAGTGCCGGGTGGCCTTTTTCTTCAAGGAATGCCAACAGAGTCTCCGGATCCTCCGCAATGGTTTCGTCACCGATCATATCTGTAAAGTTATCGATTCCGTAGAGCTCCTTCGCCGTAGCGTTCAGCCTGTCGGCAACCTGCTCCTTCAGCTCCTTCGGCATCCAGACGATACGCTCTACGCCGCCCTCTGCCTTCATGAATTTCTTGGAGGCGATGAAGTGCTTGCCATGGCCCATGAAGCCAGGAGTCTGTACGCCGCCGCCTGTCATGGAAGCCAGCTCGGAGAAGGTCATGCCGATCGGGGTCATGCCTGCGTATTCACGGTTCGCGATGCAGACGCCGTTTGACAGCGGCTCGATACCGCAGATGCACTCGAAGCAGCCACAGCTCGTCATCGGCTTCTCAATGATTGAGTACAGGGATACGTCGTCAAGGGCGCCCTGCGAGAACTTGTTGACCGCCTCATTGACATCCTCGTACTCACCAATCCGCTCATCGATCGGGCGCTCCTTGGTGATTACCTGGCACGGACCCTGCGGATCCAGCTCATTCGTAGCCTTTGCGTCAAGCCATGAAACGGCGCCGCACAGGCCAAGCCTCTCCGGGGTAACCACACATACGTGGCTCGGGGAGAACGCCTGGCACATGATGCAGCTGTAGTACACGTCTACGCTCTCATCTGTCAGGGAAGTCAGACGCTCGTCACGCTTATCAAACATCGGGATCGCAACCTCATGGCGGATCCTCGTACATTCAGCCGGATCCGTGTAAATCTTCACCTGGCACTTGTCAACGACTGCCGCAAATTCGCTCTTCACCTTTGCGTAAAGTACCTCGCCGATGTGCTTCAAGCGGAAACCTGCATTGTAGGTCTCTTTGCTGATACGGATACGGATCATATCGCGCTGCCCGGTGTGCATCATGCCCTCGACACAGTTCAGGTAGGAATGGAACTTACGCTCGAATACCGGCTCAAAATCAGACTGCATACTCTTGCCGGCGACCTCTACAACGTAAGCGATCGAATGCTTCGTGCCAACCTCGAACTCGTCGAGATCGGGCCCGACTACCTCAATCCTGTGATCCTCGATCTCGGAAGCTTCCTTCGCAAGAACCAGCTCGCAGCAGTCGACCCTGGAACCGTCGAATTCCACCTGCATATCGCCGCGGCGGATAATCTCGCCCTCGAACGCGGATGCAAATGCTACCGGGATATCAATATGGGTAATCTTGATCTTGATGTCTCTGGCCTCAAGGGAGGTTGCGTTGAATTTGGAGACATCCTCCTGGACGATCAGGCTCTTCGGAACACGGAACGTATCTTCATTTGTGATAACTGGGAAGCCAAGCGCGATAGCACCTGCGCCACATGCCACTATCACCGAATCAAGCGGGGCGAAAGCGTTGACAAATGCCGGCACACGCTTGCTTGTGTACTCCATCAGCCCGGCAGCGTCGCCGCCCTTGATGTTGCCGAAAATCAATGCAGCACGTACCGCGACAGAAACTACATGGACCACGGATGTGACATCCTTGCCAAGCGGGATCACACGAACGTTCGCACCTGTCTTGTATCCGAGCTCCTCACACTGGTCGATAATGCCGCCAACCAGCGTCACAAGGATGCCCTGCGCCTGGTAGCTCTTCACAAGGGCTACACCCTCCTCAGCAGTCGGGGCAGCGCCAAGGATAACAGCAACGCCCGGGATGTCGCCCGTTACAAGCGGGACGCCGAGCTCACGGATCACTGCGTCAGCCAGATGTCCATAGCATGGAGCTTCGTACGGCGCAGCGTTGTCAATATACTTCAGAACCTCGATGAACTCCGCGCACAGAGCCGTCGCTATGCCGGACATGAACGCGTCGTTCAGTTTCTGCTCCCTCGTCATCAGCGTCTTCACAACGCCAAGAGCAGCTTTCAGCTCGCCAAGATTGCCTACCTTGGTGCCGGTCACGCCATAATAGCACGGCAGGCTGTAAGCGGTGTCCGGGAAAGCAACCGGCTTGTCAGCGCCATACTTCTCGATCGCACCGTCGATGGCTGACTCCGTCAGCCCGTAAACTGCATCATTTCCACTAAAAATAACGTCAAATAAAGTCACTGTTCTACCTCCTCTTTTTTATTGAAGCCTCTCTGATTTCCTGTAAAAGCCTAAAGCTCCTCCCGCTCAGACCGGTCAAGCTTCTCCTTGATCCGCCTGATTTCCTGAACGGCAGACTTGCTGTAGTCATACGGTGACGAGCCGTTGCGGTCCGCGTCTATCACCTCCGAACTGTAATGGATAATGCCAAGCAGATCCTCCGCCGGGATCCTCGAACGGACGAATTCCTCATCCTTCTCATCCCGGACTTTATTGGCAACCACATGCACCTGGCGGACGCCGAGCTCATGTGCAAGGCGTTTGACATTCTGATACGTCTGGACACTCCTCGCCCCTGGCTCGATCACGACAACGAACAGATCCATCCCGCTCGTCGTACCGCGGCCGAGATGCTCCAGCCCTGCCTCCATGTCGAGGATCACCACGTCCTCACGGTGCAGCACAAGGTTGTTGATGATACGTTTGAGCATCACATGCTCTGGGCAGACACAGCCGCTCCCGGCCGTATCCACCGTACCCAGCACAAGAAGCTTCACGCCATTGCGGACATGGCCGTATTTGTCCGGGATATCGCTCACCTTCGGGTTGATACAGAATACCTTGTTGAACTCATCCGCGCCGGTCCGCTCCTCAATCAGCTTCCGCATTTTGGTGATCGGCACAATCTGTGAAAGCTCCTCCTCGGAAAAGCCGAGTGCAAGCCCCAGATTGGCATCGGGATCCACGTCAGCGGCAAGGACAGGACGCCCTTCCTCCGCATATAACCTCGCAAGTGTCGCGGCGAAGGTTGTCTTGCCCACGCCGCCTTTGCCGGTAACAGCAATCTTCATGATCCAGTCACCCCATATTTTAGAATCAGATTCCGATAGCCGCTCTCTTCTGCTCGATCCGCTCAATCATCTTGTCGACAAGCTTCTCGATGTCTGTCTCCACTGTATAAGCAGCCTCAACCCACTCCCTTACGCCATCTGTCAGCAGCCCTTTCACCTGGTCGGAACCGCTCACATATGGGTCGACGCCAAGGAAGGTGTCGATACCGGTCGCTACTACATAGTTCCCGATGGATACAGCCTTCTCGGACATCCACTCCGGCGCACAGCCTACTACTGGGAGCTGGGAGATATTCAGCCCGGAATCCTTGGCAAGCGTAGCTACAAGCACCATCATACGGCTGATATCCACGCAGGAGCCCATATGGAGTACCGGCGGGATATCGGCAAGCTCACAGACCCTCTTCAGCCCGGCGCCGCACAGATCCTTCGCAGCCTTATCCATCAGGCCGGCCCTTGCTGCAGCCTGGGCGGAACAGCCGGATGCGACAACGATGATATCATTCGCAATCAGCTTCTTCATCAGCTCGATGTGGGCTGTATCCGGACGGACCTTCGGGTTGTTGCAGCCTACCATGGCGACAGCGCCGCGGATCACTCCGGAGGTGATGCACTCGATGAGCGGCTTCGTCGTGCCCGTCTCGTCTACCTGGGAGTTCGTGACACCGTCAAGGGTCTTGATGATAGCCTCTACTGAGTAGCCTACGGTAGCTTTCTGCTTCATGTCAGGTATATGCACAAGCTCCGGTTTCCTGTTCCGGAAGTTCTCAATCGCCATCTTCACGATCGCCTTTGCGTTCTCAGCGGCATTCTCCGGTGAAAAGCGGATGAATTCGGAGTCCGGCATCTGTGCGATCGCGGAAGTCGTCACGAACTTCGTATGGAAGCATTTGGAAAGAGGCCCAAGTGCCGGAAAAATACACTGCACATCAACGACAATCGCCTCACAGGCGCCCGTCAGTACGACGTTCTCCTGCTGAAGGAAATTGCCAGCCATCGGGATACCACGGCGCATTGCAACCTCGTTGGACGTACAGCAGACACCGGAAACCGTGATGCCCTTCGCGCCCATTTCCTTTGCATATGCGATCATCTCCGGATCGTCCGCATACTCACAGATCATCTCAGAAAGAGACGGGTCATGCCCATGAACGACGATGTTGACATTCTCAGCCTTCATAACCCCAAGGTTTGCTTCCGTATCGATCGGCTTCGGGGTACCGAACAGCACATCCGAAAACTCCGTACCTGCCATGGAGCCGCCCCATCCGTCTGCAGCGCCCGCACGCAGGGACTGGCGGATCAGCGCCTTCGGGTCAGAGGAACATCCCATATGGGTCATATGTAAAGAACAGGATACCTCGCGGTCGATTGCACGCGGGGCAATCTCATTCTTTTTCCAGAGCTCCCGCGTATGCTCCGGCAGACGGTTCATGAAATTCTGGAAACCGAATACCTTGCCGTATTCCTCCATTCCCTTGTATGCCATCTCATGAGCCAGGTCATAGATGTCCCTGCCCTCTGTCTCCACGCCCCACTCATGTGCGATGCGTTTCAGCTTGTCAGGATCCTTTACCTTGTATGCACCATCCGGAGACGCACAGTATAACGTGTGGCAGATCTCACGGCCGTGGTCAGAATGCGTCGCGGCTCCGCCTGCTGTAAATTTCAAGTAATTACGCCCTACGATACCATGGGCGTCGCAGCCACAGATTCCTCTCGGAGCCCTGGGTGTGATACGGCACGGTCCCATCGCGCAGATACGGCAGCAGATACCCTGCTCCCCGAATTTGCAGTGAGGGGTCTGATTCTTTACACGATACTGCCATGCATCCGCTCCGACCTTCCTGCCGGTCTCCAGCAGCCGTTCTGTAGCCGCATCAAACTCTTCAACTGTTGTCAACTTAAAGTCTCCCATTATAAACCTCCTTGAAATAATAATGTAATGGGTATATCATATGAACCTCCCCCGCGATACCGAAGATACCGCAGGGGAGCCTGTTCCTGGTTATAAAGAAAGCTTCGCAATAATCCCGTCCAGGGCCTGGCGCACCGGCGAATCCTCCGGGAGCGTAACGGTTGGCCGGCCATCACAGTCAAACTCAAATACCTGATCGTCATGTGGCACCACGCCAAGGAGCATAAGCCCCTGCTTTTCAATCTCTTCTTTTGTACCCTCGTTGAGTACCCCGCCCGGTGCGCGGTTCACAATCAGCCCCATCGTCTTCGGGTTCAGATTGCAATCCCTGGCAAGCTGCGCAATCCTCCCTGCTGCCTGCACACCGCGTCTTGAACAGTCGCTCACAAGGATAATCGTATCTACCTTCGGCAGAATGCCCCTGCTGATGTGTTCCATACCGGCTTCGTTATCGACGACCATATATTTATAATTTGGAAGCAGCTTCTGCATCTGGGCCTGCAGCAGGCCGTTGACAAAGCAGTAGCAGCCCTTGCCCTGTGTCCTGCCCATCACGAGCAGATCAAAATCATCGTCCTCGTTCAGGCAGCGCTGGAACATCATCTCCGTATAATCCGCCTTTGACATCCCGGCCGGGATCGGATTTTTCACACTGTCCTCCGCCCTCTCGATCTGCTCCCGCACTTCTCCGAGCGTCATCTCCACCTCGACGCCAAGCACCTCATTCAGATTGGAATTCGCATCTGCATCCACCGCCAGGATCGGCCGTTTGCCCATCCGGCACATTGTCTGGATCAGCAGCCCTGAGAGCGTAGTCTTGCCGACGCCGCCTTTTCCTGCAATTGCTATTACATGTGACATGAAAGCCTCCTAAAACTGTAATTTCTGTAACTGCCCGGCAAATGCACAGGCCTGCACGGCCATACGATAAAACCAGCGTGCAGGCCTTGCACAGCATTACCGGGTGCTGCAGTTGATTTTCACAACGCCGCCGGTGAGGTCTACCATAACAATCGAGCCCTCCACTACCCTGCGCTCGCCCATCACGTCGGTCAGGGTAATCTGGCTGCCGTCCACGTCAATCCTGCTGACATACTCCATGATGACACTGTCCGGCTGATCCGTCCTGTATGCGGTCGAAAGACACATACTGTCCACCTCCTGTCTGATCATCAAATGCAGCCGGCAGCCGCCTGCAAAAGGGCTGGCCTGCCGCATATAGAATCACTGCTTCTTCATAAGAGAAAGCGCAAGACCCAGGTACATATTCCCCTTCTGGAATTCATCTACAGCTTGCCTGATCTGCTCAGCCGCATCCTCCCTGCCGGCCTCGCGCAGCTTCGCCGCCACTCCGTCAAGCTCAGCGGCGTGATGCTCATTGTGCCGGAGCATATAGTCGATCAGAGCTGTCAGCTTATCGCCCTGCGGCTCTTCGCGGCCGTGTCCGCAGCCAGCGCAGCTCTCGTCTCCTTGCGTAAGCCCGCAGCCTTTGCAGTCTGCCTCCTCATGGGAGTGATTGTGGTCCTCTTCATGGCCGTGCTCATGGCTGTGCGGATGGGAATGCTCGTATGTGTGCTGATGTGTATGCTCATGCTCATGCGTGTGCGGGCAGAGATTACCGTTTTCATCCTGGATCAGATGCATCTTGTGTCCTCCTCTTGAATTATTGTTAATTTTTTGACATTCAAAAATGCAAATTCACATATGAATGTATTATAGCATATCAGGCAATTCTTCTCAACAAATAACTTGTACTTTTTTTAATACTGCGCCCCTAAAAAGGTTACAATCTGTCAGCCTGTGGTATCATCCGGCCACGGGGCCAGTGTATTTTCGACCTTTGTATCGCGCAGCATCAGCTCTGAGACCGCGAGCTTCGGATCCTTCCCTCTAAACAGGATTTCACAAACCTGCGAGATAATCGGCAATTCTACGCCGTACTTCCCGGCAAGGGACATCGCGGCCCTGGCGGAATAGACGCCCTCGACCACCATATTGACCTCACGCATCGCTTCCTCCATCGTGCGGCCCTGGCCCAGCAGGATGCCTGCCCGCCGGTTGCGGCTGTGCATACTGGCACACGTTACTATCAGATCCCCGATACCTGTTAGCCCGGAGAACGTCTCCAGCTTGCCGCCCATCTTCATGCCCAGCCGTGCGATCTCAGCACTGCCACGTGTGATAAGTGCCGCCTTTGCGTTGTCCCCATAGCCCATACCATCAGCGATACCTGCGGCAAGAGCGATCACGTTCTTGAGTGCGCCGCCAAGCTCAATCCCCATCATATCCGAACTGATATAGACGCGGAACACCGGGCTCATAAAAAGCTGCTGCAGCCGACGCGCCGTTTGCTCCCGCTTCGCTCCGATCACGCACGCCGTTGGGAGTCCGCGGGAGACCTCCTCCGCATGGCTGGGTCCGGACAGGACGGCTGTCTCAGCCTGCGGGATTACCTCGCAGGCAATATCCGTCATCGTCATCAGCGTGTGTTCCTCAATGCCCTTTGAAGCGCTCACGATCACTGTACCCGGCTGTACGAAGGGTGCAAGTTTCGCGCATGTCTCCCGCACACAGGCAGACGGCACGACGAGCACCAGTACTTCACTGCCGCCGGCTGCTGCAGCAGGATCCGAGGTCACAGCAATCCGCTCCGGCAAAACCACATCCTTCAGCCTGGAAGTTCTCCGCGTACGCCTGATCTGCTCTGCTTCTGCCTCCCGATGGGACCAGAGTGTCACGTCGTTTCCGTTTTCATTCAATAAAATTGCAAGTGCTGTCCCCCAGCTCCCTGCGCCAATTACCCCTGTCTTCAAATCTGATCCTTCTCTCCTTCCCTTTGTTTTCGTTCTTATGGAGCATTATTTCTTTTTGAAAAGATATGTTTTGCGTTCCTCGCCGCAAAACAAACGCCTGATATTTGCTCTGTGCATCCAAAACGCAAGCAGCAGGAGGAGCAGGCCGACCACATACATCTCATTCAGATATGGCTGCGCCATCTTGAACGAACCATGCTGGCCGAAAGCGACCAGCTGGATCAGGAAGCCAACATAAACAAGCAAAGAGCCGAGCGATACATAATGTGTCAGCAAAAGCGTCACGGCAAAAATGGCTAGGGAAATCAATGTCATGACCGGGCCAAGCGACAGAATCAGCCCGGCCGTCGCCGCGATCCCCTTGCCACCGCGGAAGTTCAGATAAAACGGAAAATTATGCCCCAGGATCACACCCGCCGCGGTGTAGATTGACAGCAGCGGAAGAATATCGCCGTATCTGCCGCCGAAAATCAGCTTCACAAACAGAACCGCAAACACGCACTTAAACGCGTCTCCGAGCAGCGTGACCGCTGCGGCCCCTGTCCCGAGCGTGCGCAGCATATTCGTCGTCCCGGCGTTGCCACTGCCGTAATTCCTGATATCAATGCCATGAAGCTTCCCGTAAATATAGCTTGTCTGAAACAGGCCGAACGCGTACCCGATCAGAAGACAAATGATCCGTTCCATCTCAGCTCTCCTTTTCCTTCCGCTCCCTGATAATAAAACGAAGCGCCGTCCCGCGGAAACCAAAAGTGTCGCGGATACGGTTCTCAAGATATCTTGTGTAGGAAAAATGCATCAGCGCCTTGTCGTTGACGAACACGACAAATGTCGGCGGCTTCACCGCAACCTGTGTGATATAGTAGAGCTTCAGCCGCTTGCCCTTATCTGTCGGCGGCTGCTGCAGCGCGACCGCCTCCGCTATGATCTCGTTGAGCACGCCGGTCGCAATACGCATCGTCTGGTTCTCGATGACCATGTCGATCATCTCGAACAGCTTCGGCAGCCTCTGCCCGGTCTCGGCGGAGATAAAGAGAATTTCCGCGTACGGCATATAGGAAAGCACCTGCCGGATGTTGTTCGTATATTTGTAGATCGTCTTGTCATCCTTCTCGACCGCGTCCCACTTGTTGACGGCGATCACGATGCCCTTGCCGCGGTCATGCGCAATCCCGGCAATCTTCGCATCCTGTTCGGTCACGCCCTCGGTCGCGTCGATCATGATCACGACGACATCCGAGCGCTCAACCGCCGTCACTGTACGGATGATGCTGTAGCGCTCGAGTTCTTCTTTGACCTTGTTCTTGCGGCGCAGCCCGGCGGTATCAATAAACACGTACTCCCTGCCCTGCCACGTTACTGCCGTGTCAACGGCGTCGCGGGTCGTGCCTGCGATATCCGACACGATCAGGCGTTTCTCTCCCAGGAGCTTATTGATTAAAGAGGATTTCCCGACATTCGGCTTGCCGACGATCGCAATCCTCGGCCTGTCATCCGTCCCGCTCTCCAGCTCATCCGGGTCGAAATACGAAATCACACGGTCAAGCATGTCCCCGATTCCGAGCTTGTTCGCCGAGGAGACCGGCATCGGATCTCCGATTCCGAGATTGTAGAATTCATAGACGTCCGCCATGTATTTTTCATAGCTGTCCACCTTGTTGACAACAAGTACCACCGGCTTATGCGAGCGGCGCAGCATATCGGCGACCTTGGAGTCAGCGTCGACAAGACCCTGACGGCAGTCCACCATAAACATAATGACATCCGCCGTATCGATCGCAATCTGCGCCTGGTCGCGCATCTGCGAGAGAATCACATCGCTGCTGTCCGGCTCGATGCCGCCCGTGTCGATCAGCGTAAAATTGACATTCAGCCACTCCACGTCCGCATAAATGCGGTCGCGTGTCACGCCGGGCGTGTCCTTCACAATAGAAATATTTTCACCTGCCAGCGCGTTGAACAGCGTCGATTTCCCGACGTTCGGACGGCCGACGATGGCTACGATTGGCTTACTCATTCAGTTCCTCCTATGCTTTTCCTGTTTCCTCCAAATCCGGGCCGATCACTGCCCGGATAAAGTCATATCCGCTTGATTCTACAATACGAACCCTGATTTGTAAAGCTTTTTCCAGGTCTTCCACGGTGGCATCGTCGAGGAATACCCGTTCGCCGCTGCGGAGCATATTGCAGGAAAGCAGCAGCTCTTCCCCAAGCTCCCGGCCGGAAAGCTGTTCGATCAGATCGTGCCCGGTGATCAGGCCGGACACGGTGATCTGTTCACCGAAAAAGCGGTTTTCAATCTCGTAGATGTGAAGCGTCACCTGCGGGAATTGCGCAAGAATATCACAGTACAGCTCCCGGATCAGCTTAGCGGCAAGCCTGCCGGTCGCGAGGGAGACCGTGCGGCATGGCAGGGCGAGGCATCTGTCCGGCACGCCACCGCATCCTGCCGTAGCCAGCCGCGCAAGCGCCTCGTGCGTTTCCACTTCGAGCAGCCGCATCATGCCGACGCCGTTCTCGAGCTGTAAATAGCCGTCGTACCTCTCTTCCTCCGGGAACGGCCTGCCTGCAAGGCTGTACCACTCATCTGACGCATGGACAAAATGCAACCCATACTGCGGATAAATGCGCATCTGCCACGCCTCGATCTGGTCGATCACCGCAGCGGCCTCCCCTGGAGTAAACGGCTCAAGCGGATACAGGCCGTCACGGTACTTTGTCAACCCGACCGGGACGACGGACACGCTGCGTAGCTGCGGCAGGTACGAGGTAAGCTCCCGGATGGAGCGCTCGAGCTCCGCACCGTCATTGATCCCTTTGCAGAGCACAATCTGCCCGTTCAGTTCGATCCCGGCATCCGCCAGGCGCCGGATCTTCGGGAAGACATCTCCCGCAAAGCGGTTGTTCAGCATCCTGCACCGAAGCTCCGGGTTCATCGTCTGGAACGAGATATTGATCGGCTCCAGATGATAGCGGATAATGCGGTCGATATCATGGTCGCTCATATTCGTCAGTGTCACATAGTTGCCCTGCAAAAACGAGAGGCGGGAATCGTCATCCTTGAAGTACAATGTCTCACGCATCCCCGGCGGCATCTGGTCGATGAAGCAGAAAATGCATTTATTCCGGCAGGAGCGGTACTCGTCCATCAGGGAGTTCTCAAACACAATCCCGAGATCCTCCTCGAATTCCTTCTCAATTTCAAGCTCCCATTCTTCTCCGCCCGGCTTGCGCACAAGTACGGTCAGATATTCCTCGTTTGTCAGATAGTGGTAGTCAAAGATGTCCTCTATCTCCTGGCCGTTTACCGAGAGCACAGTGTCTCCCGCTGCAAGCTCCAGCTCCTCCGCGATGCTCCCCGGAAGGATCTCTTTAATGATATGCTGCTGTTTATTCTTCATAATTTATATAGATACCTGTTCTGTTTATTTCGTCTGTTAAGGAATCCGTTTTTCGCCAAATCCGGATACATGTCTTTTAAAAAGTATACTATCCCCGCGTCAAAACTGCAATCATTTCGCTTACAAATTTCCACTGATTTCTTGACGTTGCCTGCCTCAGATGATATACTTTAGCCAATATGAATTCTTTCCGGCCGCAGGCCGCCTATTACAATTTAGATGGAGGACTCCAATGTCTGCATACGATAACCTTGAACAGATTCTTCCTGTAGGCCCGCTCAAGATCGCCGCCCTCGAGGGCTGCCGTGAATTTGGAGAAGCGGTGGACCAGCACCTCGTCAGTGCGAGAAAGGAGCGCCTGTCAGTCCCCGGCAATATCGCGCCGCAGCCTGGTTATCTTGCAGATTCCTACCTGCTCGACTGCCACTGTCCGCGTTTTGGCACCGGCGAAGGCAAAGGACAGATCAATGACTCCGTGCGCGGTTCCGATCTCTATATTCTCGTTGATGTCTGCAATTACAGCCTGACCTACACAGTCTGCGGCTGTGTGAACCATATGTCCCCGGACAACCACTTCCAGGATCTCAAGCGTATCATTTCCGCCGCCGACGGCAAGGCCAAGCGTATCAATGTCGTGATGCCCTTTCTCTATGAGGGTCGCCAGCACAAGCGCAGCAAGCGCGAATCACTCGATTGTTCCCTGGCGCTGCAGGAACTCGCGGACATGGGCGTATCGAATATCATTACATTTGACGCACATGACCCGCGCGTCCAGAATGCGATCCCCCTAAGCGGCTTCGATTCCTTCATGCCGACCTACCAGTTCCTGAAAGCTCTTGTTGACCATGTCGATGACTTTCACATTGACAATGAGCATCTGATGGTTATCAGCCCTGATGAGGGCGCAATGAGCCGCGCGGTCTACTTCGCCGGGATCCTTGGCGTCGATATGGGTATGTTTTACAAGCGCCGCGACTATTCTGTAGTCGTGGGAGGACGCAACCCGATTGTTGCGCATGAATTCCTCGGGGATTCTGTTGAGGGCAAGGATGTGATTGTTGTCGATGACATGATCTCATCCGGCGACAGTATGCTTGATGTCGCGAGGCAGCTCAAGGACCGCAAGGCGCGCCGCGTGTTTGTCTGCACAACCTTCGGGCTGTTCACGGACGGCTTTGGCCGGTTTGACGAGTACTATGAGAAGGGCTATATCACGAAGGTTGTCACAACGAACCTCAATTACCGTGACCCGGAGCTTCTGACGAAGCCATACTATGCGGAGGCGGATATGACCCGTTTCCTCGCAATGATTATTGAATACCTGAATCACGATACGTCGCTCAGCTCCGTAGAGTCTCCGACAGCAAAGATCCATGAGCTGCTGACATCGATGCAGGCCGGGAAATAAGGGACATCCGTCTCCCGGCAGGTATTTGCGCGGGGACTCAGGCGCGGATGCCCAGGAACGCGGCGAGATTCCCGCGCCTGCCGCCCGAAGCGCGGTGCGAGAACAGTACGTCGGGATTGCAGCACGTACACAGATCCGTCACCTCGATATGCTCCGGCAGGATGCCTGCCCGCGACATATTCCGGCGGCAGGCTTCCCGGAGATCCAGCTGATATTTCGCGGTATTACCGGCCAGGTACGGTTTCTTTACAGGCGTATCAGCCGGATATGAGTTTTTCTCCTGATCATCCCCCGGCCAGTGCGGGGCCTGTCTGCAATCTCCGCTCGTGCCACTGTTTATTTTACGGGCTTTGTAGCAATCCTGGCGCTCGAACAGTTCCGGCCACAGTTCTTCCGGGTAATGTGCCCGGAACTCTTCCACGACGTCCTCGCTGACCTCATAGCAATCCTGGCAGATTGACGGCCCGATGGCGGCAAGCACATCTTCAGGCTTTGTCCCATACTGCTCCTGCATTGTGCGCACAGTGGCTCCCGCAATATCATTTACCGTGCCGCGCCAACCGGAATGTGACAGGCCGACCGCCCGGCGGACGGGATCGAGAAAGAACAGCGGCACACAGTCCGCATAAAACGTTGTCAGGACAAGCCCGGGCACATCCGTGACCAGCCCGTCCACATCGGTATAGTCGCGTTCCCGCGCGAAGCCTTTCCCGCGATCCTCCGCTGTCACGACACGCACATTCACTGTGTGCGTCTGATAGGAGAAGACCATCCAGTCCGTGTCAAATCCGACAGCTGCCGCAATCCTGCGGTAATTCTCCCGCACGCACTCCGGGTCGTCCCCGCGTGTAAAACTCAGGTTCATCTGCGAGAACATTCCCTCGCTGACTCCGCCGAACCGGCTGCTGCACGCATGCAGAAAGCCTTCCTCACGTTCCAGGTGCGGAAATGTAAAGTACAGCACGCCGCCCTTATGATTTTCGCACATTTTTGTGCCTGTCTGTTTTCTGCGCAACGATATTTTCGTGTAATTCTCCATATAATTCCTGCTGCCCTCCTGTACTCCCGGCCAATCCTGTCCTTACAGCTTTCGCAGTAACCATATGCGCTTTGAGCATACCACTGCGCATGAAAGCGTTATAGCGCATGGTTTATCCCTGAACCCAGGTTCCTCTTCGCGGGAAAGGGTACTTTCATAGTAATGCTTCGGTCGATAGCTCTCCCCTATCCAATCATACAATCAAACGCATTCTCAATCACGGAGGTCTCTGCCCCGAGGAATGACACCACATCGAACCGACACGGCTGGCTCTCAGGAATATGCTTCTCCATCAGATACCACCGAGCCACCCGCACAATCCGCTCCTGCTTTCGGTGGTCAACCGCCTCAGCGCCGTACCCGCTGCGGGCATCCGCCCGGTACTTTACCTCGACAAACACAAGATATCCCCCGTGGCGCGCAATGAGATCGATCTCCCCGGCCCTGCAGCGGTAATTACGCGCCAGGATCTCATATCCGAGCTTCTCCAGATGCTTTGCGGCAATCATCTCATATTCTGTACCGATTGCTCTTTTATTCAAGCCGTTACCTCATCTATACATATCTTTTCTACACCCAGCCTGCCCGTTCCGATCAGGCTCTGCCTGAGTCATCATCCTTTATGCGCAGGAGCATATTTTCACTGATCGGAACGCCTTTACGCATCCTCAGAGTATGTTTTTGAGAAATGTTCTCCTGTGGATCGGCGACGGCCCGTATGTTCGGATCGCCTCCATATGCGCCGCCGACCCGTAGCCCTTATTTGCCGCGAATCCGTATTCCGGCATCAGCTTATCGTATTCCCGCATCAATCTGTCCCTCGTGACCTTCGCGAGCACACTCGCGGCTGCAATCGACAGGCTCTTTGCATCTCCTTTGATGATCGGTACCTGCAGGATATCAAGCTCCGGGATGCGCACCGCATCGTTCAACAGCACGTCCGGCCTCACCGATAGCTGTGACACGGCATCCCGCATCGCCTCGTACGTCGCCTGAAGGATATTGATCTCATCGATACGCGCGGGTGAAACAAGGCCGACGCCCCAGGCGACCGCCCTCTCTTTAATCTCATCAAACAGCTCCTCCCTGCGTTTTTCAGAGAGCTGTTTCGAGTCGTTCAGGTACAGGATCTCGCAGTCCTGCGGCAAAATCACGGTTCCGGCCGCGACGGGGCCTGCCAAAGGCCCCCTGCCCGCCTCATCGATGCCGCAGATCAGACCGCAGTGCTTATACTCCCGCTCATAAGACCGCATACCATCAAGCCGCGCGCGCTCTGCGGCAAGGCGTTCCAGTTTTCTCTGATACTGCGCAACCAGGCCAGTGACGCCTGCTCTCCCGTCATCCGCATATTTCGCGAACAGCTCCCGGAGCGCGTTGTCATCGGCCTGTTCAAATTCCAGTTTAATCTCGGATATTTTTTTCATACGTCCCCCAAATCAGATCATAATCTGGCTCGGATGCGTTTTGTATATCCCTGTGGGATTTCTGTACGGCCGGTTCTGTATCTTATGACACAAAGCCGATCTGATCGAGCGGCCAGATCCGCATCCACGCTCGGCCGACGATATCATCCCCTGAAATATTCCCGACACTTGGCTCCCGGCTGTCGGCGCTGTTGTTGCGGTTGTCCCCGAGCACAAAGTATTCGTTCTCTCCAAGCGTCACTGTCCCGGAAGCAAGCCCCGGATTACGGATATCCTCCTGGCCGTAATCTTCCTTCAGCACCTTGCCGTTGATGTAGATTACGCCGTCATGGATCTGCACGGTCTCGCCCGGCAAGCCGATCACACGCTTGATGTAGAAGGTATCTTCCTGGTACTGGAATGGGAATACGATCACATCGAAGCGTTTCGGGTCGGAAAAGCGGTACGTAAGCTTGTCAACGATCAGGCTGTCGCCGTCGCTGAGCGCAGGATACATGGAATCACCCCGCACCTGCGTGCGTTCGCCGACAAAATGCACCGTCAGGTACACTGCTGCAGCGATCAGCAACAGATAAACAATGAAACTGAACGTCTCCCTGATAATACTTTTTTTCCGCTTCCTGTCCCGACCCACTATCCTGCTCTCCCTGTGATTACTGATGCTTCAAAAATCCGATATCCGATAGCGGCCAGATGCGCACCCAGGCACGGCCGATGATCGTACTGCGTTTCACATTGCCGACCTTCTCAGAGCGTCCATCCGTACTGTTATTGCGGTTGTCACCCAGCACAAAATACTCATCGTCACCTAACGTGATCGGTTCAGCAGCCCGTCCCGGATTCCTGATTGTCTCGAGGCCATAATCCTCCTCCAGAATCTCTCCGTTGATATAGATATTGCCGTCGTCATCGATCTGGACGGTCTCGCCCGGCAGGCCGATGATCCGCTTGATATAGAATTTGTCAGGATCATGCTCTGGCGGGAATACGATAATATCAAAGCGCTCCGGGTCTTTAAACCGATAGGACAGCTTCTCGACAATCAAGTTGTCGCCGTCAGAGAGCGTCGGGTTCATCGAGCTGCCGTCCACCATCGTGCGTTGTCCAACAAAATGCAGGATCAGCCAGGTCAGCACGATGACAAACAGAATGTAAAAAACCCAACTGATGATTTCTTTTTTCATGTCCACTTTCTTTTCCTCGGAATTTGCTTCTTTTCCCACGTCAGTCACCACTTTCTTTTTTATCTGATGTTCTCCGTCACGCTCAGTGTCCCGGAACGCTTTCCAGTGTAATCCGTCCGATCCTGCCGCTGCGGTAATCGTCGATCACGAGTGCGGCAGCCTTCTGGAAATCCGGTGCCCCACCCTTCTGCAGGCAGCCGCGCCTCTGTGCAATCCGGCCAAGCAGTACCGTGGCATCCGCCGCCGACGGTTCATCAGTACCTGCATCGGCGGGCGCTCCAATGCCGACTGCTGATACTCCTCTGCCGGGATGGTCATTGTCTGCTGCTGTGTGCTCCGCAGCCAGGTATCCGTTCTCAGGGATCCCGTAACGCTGCGTAAGCAGGCCCGGATACGACTCTTTGATGTATGCAAGCAGCCACATCGCAAGCTCCCCGGCCTGCAGCAGTTCGTCCCTGATGGAGCCGATCACCGCGAGCTTCAGGCCTGTGATCTGGTCGTCAAACTTCGGCCAGAGGATACCCGGCGTATCGAGCAGTTCCACATTCTTATTCAGGCGGATCCACTGCTTGCCCTTCGTGACGCCAGGGCGGTTGCCTGTCTTCACGCAGGCTTTTCCGGCATAAGTGTTGATGAAAGTCGACTTGCCGACATTCGGGATGCCGACTACCATCGCACGCACCGGCCTGTTCAGGATGCCCCGCCGCCTGTCGCGCTCAATCTTCTCACGGCAGGCTTCCTCTATGATCCCCTGGATCTGTTTCATCCCGGCGCCGCTGCGCGCGTTGATCTTCGCGGTAAAGCAGCCCGCCCCGCGGAAATACTGCTCCCAGAGGGTATTGGCCTGCCCGTCGGCCAGGTCAGACTTGTTCAGCAGAACAAGGCGAGCCTTGCCTTTCCCGAGTTCATCAATATCGGGATTCCTGCTCGCAAGCGGTACCCTCGCGTCAACCAGCTCAATGACAAGGTCGATCAGCCTCATATCCTCCTGCATCATGCGCCTCGCCTTTGTCATATGTCCGGGATACCATTGGTAATTCATATCGTACCTCTCAAATTATACCAGCCCACGCAATAAATTGCCAATATATTCTGGCGTAAGCAGACATATACCTCGATAATGCTGGCAAATCAATACATTGATGGCATCATAAACTGCGCGGGAACGCCGCTAATCTCTCAGAAAGCCACGGTGCTCCGACGGCGAGAGCACAAACCAGACCTTGCCCTCGATATGATCTGATTCGACCATCCCGACATCGGCGAAACGGCTGTCCTCACTGTTGTTGCGGTTGTCACCGAGCACAAAGTATTCCTTGTCCCCCAGACGCAGCTCCTCGGAAGCCATGCCCGGGTTCGTGATGACAGGATAACTCTTTTTTTCGAGATAGACAACCCCGTCAATATAAATCATTCCGTCGATAATCTGGATTGTCTCGCCCGGCAGGCCGATGATCCGCTTAATACTGGAATGCCCTGTCGTATTGCCGTTCGGCTTGAAGGAGACCACGTCGCCGCGTTTCGGTGAACCGAGCTGGTAGGAAAGGACATCCAGCAGTACCGTATCGCCGCCGGAAAGCGTCACATCCATCGACTGCCCGATATTAATACGGGACTGCCCAAAAAAGTAAACCACCACATAGGCAAACAGGATCACGACCAGAATCTCAAATGTCCACAGTGCAATCGTCCTGACGGCGGATTTCTTTTTCTTACGCACGGGCCGTGCATATTCCGGGGCAGTCTGGCTCCTGGCGGGCTGTCTTTTCTTCATATACCGCTCCTTCCGCGGGCCTCATAAACGCCCGGCAAACACCTGGGCAGCCACACAAAATGCGCTCAGGCATTGTACAGCGCCACGCTACGAAAAGAGGCTGCCGCAACACGTCGACAGCCCCATCCATCTCTTATTTCACCAGTTCTTTTACCTTGGCTTTCTTTCCGACACGTCCTCTGAGATAATTCAGCTTCGCACGTCTAACCTTACCATGTCTCACTACCTCAACCTTCTCAACGCCAGGAGAGTGCAGCGGCCATGTCTTCTCAACGCCAACGCCGTTGGAATTCTTGCGGACTGTGAAGGTAGCCCTGACGCTTCCGCCCTGCTTCTTCATCACGATGCCCTCAAACACCTGAATCCTCTCACGGTTCCCCTCTTTGATCTTGCCGTAAACCTTGACTGTGTCACCCACAGAAAACTGCGGTACTTCGGCTTTGAGCTGCTCAGCCTCAATGCTTCTGATGATTTCGTTCATTGTGTGCCTCCTTATATTCTCGGATGTTCTTAATACCTTCGGTAACAGAGGACCATCTCTTTCTCACAACGCACATTAGTGTAACATGAATCTTTCTAAATTGCAAGTAATTCCTGCAAAATTTCCCGCTCCTTCGCGCTGAGTCCTTCTTCTGCGCTGTCTTCAAGCAGCGACCTCAGAAATTCCCGATCCTTCCTGTCAAACTCCGCCCCCGCCAGGAGCTCCGGCCTCGCCCGGAGCGTGCGCAGCAGCGACTGTTCCCTGTGCCAGCGGTCGACCTTCGCATGATGGCCGGACAACAGCACCGGCGGGACAGCCACGCCTCGCCAGGTCTCCGGGCGGCTGTACTGCGGATATTCGAGCAGGCTGTTCTGGAAACTCTCGGCCTCGCCGGACTCCCGGTTGCCCAGGACACCGGGCACCATGCGGGCAATCGAATCCATCATCACCATCGCGGGCAGTTCGCCGCCCGTCAGCACATAATCCCCGATCGAGACAAAGTCTGTCACAACCATATCGAGCACACGCTCGTCAATTCCCTCATAATGCCCGCATAGGAAAGCCAGATCCTCCTCCGCGGAAAGATCCTTCGCCATCTGCTGGTTGAACACACGGCCCTGAGGCGTCAGATAGATGAGCCTTGGCTTCCTGCCGATACGCCGCACGAGATTCTCATAAGCACGGCATACAGGTTCGGCCTGCATGACCATCCCGGCCCCGCCGCCGTACGGGTAATCGTCAATCCTGCCGTCGCCGCGCAGGGAATAATCGCGGATATTTACCGTCGTCAGCGAAAGAAGCCCCTTCGCGATCGCGCGCCCGGTGATGCTCGTATTCATCCCGTGTTCGATCATCTCCGGGAAAAGCGTCATCACATAATAGTTCATTCTAACAGCCCCTCCAGCAAATGCACCTTCATCTCATTTCGCCCGACATCTACCCGGAGGATACAGTCACGGATCGCCGGGATCAGCACCTGCCTGCCATCTCCGAGCGTCACCTCGTATACATCGTTCGCGCCTGTCTGCAGCACATTTGTGAGCCTGCCCAGGCGCGCCCAGTCCTCCGTGAATACCTCCATCCCGACCAGGTCCGCGATGAAGTATTCATTCTTTTTGAGCTTCACCGCATTTTCCCGCGTCACATAGAGGGATTTGCCCTTGAATTTCATGACATCTTCAATTTTATCATAATCCTTAAATCCGAGGATCACCATGTTTTTGAAAAACTTTACAGAGGTGATTTCAAGCTCCGACATTCCGCGGCCGGTGTCCAGAAGGACGGTTTTCAGCCGTTCGAACCGTTTGGGGTCGTCCGTTGTCGGGAAAACCTTGACCTCTCCCGCTATTCCATGAGTCGACGTCACGACGCCTACCTGTAAAATATCCTGCATATCTGTCTCCTGTATATGACATAAAAATAGTGTATAAAAATACTGCTGCAGGCACCGCGTCCACGGTAACTGCAGCAGCCGCTGCTTACTGTAAAATGTCTACAATCACTTTTTTGTCTTCCCTTGATGCCGCAGCTTTCACGACGGAGCGGATCGCTTTCGCAATCCTCCCCTGTTTGCCGATCACCTTACCCATGTCGGAAGGCGCAACCTGGAGTTCCAGGACAAGAGCCTTCCCGCTTTCTTTCTCGGTAACCACTACTTCGTCGGGATTATCGACCAGAGATTTTGCAATTACTTCTACCAGCTCTTTCATATGCCCACCTCTATCATAACCGCGCAGATAAATCCGCACGGTTATCCGTTTCCTGATCTCTATTTCTCGATACCGGCTATTTTGAAGAGTTTGCTGACAACCTCTGTCGGCTGAGCTCCGTTTGCAAGCCATTTCTTAGCAAGCTCCTCATTGATCTTGAACTCGCTCGGGTCTGTGTTCGGATTGTAAGTACCGATCTCCTCGATACATCTTCCATCCCTCGGGGATCTGGAATCTGCTACAACGATTCTATAGAAAGGAGATTTTTTCTGTCCCATTCTTCTTAATCTGATCTTTACTGCCATGCTTCTCACCTCCTTGGCGTATTCTGTATAGTGTTAAAAGGGAAGCCTGAACTTACCTCTTTTACCTGCCTTGCCTCCGAGTATGCCGGAGTATTGCTTCATCATCTTGCGGCTCTGGTCGAACTGCCTGACCAGGCGGTTGACCTCGCTGATATCGACACCCGCACCCTTTGCAATCCTGCGCTTGCGCGAGGGATTCAGGAGATCGGGATTCGACCGTTCCTTCGGCGTCATCGAGAGGATGATCGCCTCAATCTGCGCCATCTTCTTCTCGTCGATCGCGTCCTCAATCTGGGAAAGCTGTGCCCCACCGATCCCAGGCATCATGCCAAGGATGCTGGAAATGCCGCCCATATTCTTCATCTGGTTCATGCTCTCGAGATAATCGTCAAAGCCGAACTGCGCCTTGCGCAGCTTCTGCTCCATCGAGCGCGCCTTCTCCTCGTCGATCGTCTCCTGCGCTTTTTCGATCAGGGAAAGGACATCGCCCATACCGAGAATCCTGGAAGCCATGCGGTCCGGATAAAACTGTTCCAGGTCAGACAGCTTCTCACCCATACCGACATAAAGAACCGGCTTGCCACAGGTCGCCTTGATCGACAGTGCAGCGCCGCCTCGTGTATCGCCATCGAGCTTCGTCAGGATCACGCCGTCGATGCCGACCTTTTCCTCAAACATCGCCGCGACATTGACCGCATCCTGCCCTGTCATCGCATCGACAACCAGCACAGTCTGGTCTACCTCCGTCTCCTGCTTGATCCGCCGGAGCTCCTGCATCATGTCCTCGTCGATATGCAGGCGTCCTGCCGTGTCGAGCATCACAAGATTGAAGCCATTCTGCTTCGCGTATGCAACCGCACGCTTCGCAATATCAACCGGATCCGCCTGATCCCCGAGGGAAAATACCTCGACGCCCTGCTTCGCGCCATTGATCTCGAGCTGCCGGATCGCAGCCGGACGGTACACATCGCACGCGACAAGCAGCGGCCTGCGCCCCTTTGACTTAAACTTGCCGGCAAGCTTCGCAGCTGTCGTCGTCTTACCTGCGCCCTGAAGCCCGGCCATCATGATGACTGTCACCTCATTGCCGGGACGCAGCGCAATCTCTGTCGTCTCCGAGCCCATCAGGGAGACAAGCTCATCATTCACAATCTTGATCACCATCTGCCCCGGATTCAGGCCGTTCATGACATCCTGCCCGACCGCCTTCTCCTGGACGGATCTGATAAACTGCTTGACTACCTTGAAGCTGACATCCGCTTCCAGAAGAGCCATCTTGACTTCCTTCAAAGCTGCCCTGACATCCGCCTCTGTCAGCCTGCCCTTGCTGCGCAGACTCCTAAATACGTTCTGCAGCTTCTCTGATAAGCTTTCAAAAGCCATACGCTATAACTCCTCTAAAATCCTCTCTGAGATACTGCGCACCTGGCGCGCGAGTTCTTCCTTCTCGATCGATTCATACTGTGAGGACAACTCCTGTATCTCTTTCACACTGCAGCGGATCCGCAGAAAACGCTCAACCAGATGCAGCTTCGATTCGTAATCCTCCAGGATCCTGTTGCAACGCTTCACAAGCTCATGGATCCCCTGGCGGCTGACACAGAAAGCCTCCGCGGCCTCAGAGTACGACAGGTCATTCTGCACGACCTCCTCATACACCTCTCGCTGATGGTCTGTCAGCAGCTCCCCATAAAAATCATACAGCAGCGACTGCTTCAAAAACTGGTCCATGTCCATCACCGTATGGTAGTTTACACGATTGGGGGTACGCTGTCAAGTATTTTTTGTTTACGAACATTTGTTTGCATCTTACTATTCACAGTCGATTCGGAATAGATATACAGACTCGTCGTGCCGCGCGTAAGAGGCTGTATATCTGTCTCGAATCTGACTGCGCAGCAGGGACAGGTAAATTTTTTATCAATATTCAGAACGAGTAAATTTTTTATCAATATTCAGATTGACATTTTTCTGATGAGGTCATATAATGTATTCAACAAGATTGATAAATATTTAACGATAATTTATTGGCAATATGATTCAATCTGTTGCGTAACCCATCCAGGCATTATATATGAAACAGGAGGATTCCAAATGGCAAAAAAAGAAACTGCAATTTCGGAAATCATTGACACACCGGAAGCACTGGAGGCCAAAATAGCGGCGATGAAAGAAGCCCAGCGCATTTTCGCCACCTACACGCAGGAGCAGGTAGACATAATCTTTAAAGCTGCCGCTATTGCTGCCGACAAGGCACGTATCCCGCTGGCAAAGATGGCCGTCCGGGAAACCGGCATGGGCGTCGTGGAGGACAAGGTGATCAAGAACCACTATGCTGCCGAGTACATCTACAACGCCTACAAGAATACGAAAACCTGCGGCGTTATCGAGGAGGATCAGGTTTACGGCATTCAGAAAATCGCAGAGCCGATTGGCCTGATCGCAGCCGTTATCCCTACCACCAACCCGACCTCTACCGCTATCTTCAAAACGCTGATTGCCCTGAAGACGAGAAATGCCATCATCATCAGCCCGCATCCGCGTGCGAAAGCTTCCACGATCGAAGCGGCAAAGGTTGTCCTGGACGCTGCTGTCAAAGCAGGCGCGCCGGAAGGCATCATCGGCTGGATTGATATTCCCAGCCTGGAGCTGACCAACCTCGTGATGAAAGAGGCTGATATCATCCTCGCTACAGGCGGCCCCGGCATGGTAAAGGCCGCATACTCCTCTGGGAAACCGGCACTCGGCGTAGGCGCGGGAAACACTCCCGTGATCATCGACGATACTGCGGATATCCGCCTTGCGGTGAACTCGATTATCCATTCCAAAACCTTTGACAATGGCATGATCTGCGCTTCCGAACAGTCCGTAACCGTCCTGGAAAGCATTTATGAAGACGTGAAGAGGGAATTCCGGTACAGGGGCTGCTATTTCCTGAAAGAAGACGAAATTGAAAAGGTCCGCAAAACCATCATTATAAATGGCGCCCTGAACGCAAAGATCGTAGGCCAGAAAGCTGCTGCGATCGCCGCCATGGCAGGCGTGACCGTCCCGGAAGAGACGAAAATCCTCATCGGTGAGGTGGACTCCGTAGAGATCAGCGAGGAATTTGCGCACGAGAAGCTCTCTCCCGTGCTTGCCATGTATAAGGCAAAGACCTTTGACGAAGCGCTGGCAAAAGCAGAGCAGCTTGTCGCCGACGGCGGATACGGCCATACCTCCTCCCTTTACATCAATGTAAATGAGAAGGAAAAAATCGCAAAGCACGCCGCAGCGATGAAGACGTGCCGCATTCTTATCAATACCCCGTCCTCGCATGGAGGTATCGGTGACCTGTACAATTTCAAACTGACTCCGTCCCTCACACTTGGGTGCGGCTCCTGGGGCGGCAATTCTGTTTCCGAGAATGTAGGAGTGAAACACCTGATCAACATCAAGACTGTTGCGGAAAGGAGAGAGAATATGCTCTGGCTGAGGACCCCGGAAAAAATCTATTTTAAGAGAGGCTGTATGCCGGTTGCCCTCGATGAGCTCGGCACGGTTATGGGCAAGAAGCGCTGCTTCATCGTGACCGACTCCTTCCTTTACAGGAACGGCTACACAAAGCCGATCGAGGATAAGCTCGATGAGATGGGGATTGTACACACCTGTTTCTCCGACGTGGAACCGGACCCGTCGCTCGCTTCCGCAAGAGCAGGCGCGGCTGCCATGACCGCCTTCCAGCCGGACTGCATTATCGCACTTGGCGGCGGTTCCGCAATGGATGCAGGCAAGATCATGTGGGTGCTCTATGAAAACCCCGATGCGGACTTCTCGGATATGGCAATGGATTTCATGGATATCCGCAAGAGGATCTACACCTTCCCGAAGATGGGCAGGAAAGCTTATTTCGTAGCAATCCCGACCTCATCCGGCACAGGCTCCGAGGTGACGCCCTTCGCGATCATCACCGATAAGGAGACCGGCATCAAATGGCCGCTTGCCGATTATGAACTGCTGCCGGATATGGCGATCGTGGACACCGACAATATGATGAGCGCACCGAAGAGCCTGACCTGCGCGTCCGGTATTGACGTTATGACCCACGCAATCGAGGCTTATGTTTCCGTCATGGCTTCCGACTTTACGGACAGCCTCGCGCTGAAAGCGATCAGGCTCGTATTTGACTACCTGCCGCGTGCATACAAGGACGGCAATGATGTAGAGGCAAGAGACCATATGGCAAACGCGTCCTGCCTTGCAGGCATGGCCTTCGCGAATGCATTCCTCGGGCTGAACCACTCGATGGCGCACAAGCTTGGAGCTTTCCATCATCTGCCGCACGGTATCGCAAATGCCGTTATCCTTACAGATGTGATGAAATATAACAGCGCTGAAGCACCGACTAAGATGGGGACCTTCCCGCAGTACCAGTATCCGCATGCACTTGCCCGCTACGCGGAGATCGGACGCTTTGTCGGCCTGACAGGAAAGGACGACCAGGAAGTGTTCGACAAGCTAATCGATAAGCTGGAGCAGCTGAAGAAGGATATCGAAATCAAGCCGACCATCCGGGATTACGGCATCGATGAGAGCTATTTCCTGGAAACCCTGGACGATATGGTGGAGCAGGCCTTCAATGACCAGTGTACAGGCGCGAACCCGAGATACCCGTTGATGTCTGAGATCAAGGAAATTTATCTGGCATGCTACTATGGCAAAAAGGCCGAATCATAAGCGGAAAGGAAGGGATCAAGATGAATTTAAAGGATAAAAAAGTATTGCTGACCCGCCCGTATAAGGTTGTTTACAAAGACGGCAACCGTATCATCAAGGTGTTTACCAGGGAGCACGGAAAAGCAAATGTGTTCAATGAAGCGCTGTGCCTGGCGCGTGTAGAAGAAAGCGGCCTCGACGTTCCCTCTGTCCTGGAAGTAAGTGAGATTGACGGCGAATGGGCGCTTGCCATCGAATATATAGAAGGCAAAACACTGGAAGAACTGATGGAGGAGAACCCGGAAAACCTTGAGAACTACATGGGGCAGTTTGTAGATCTGCAGCTTGAAATGCATTCCAAAAAGGCTCCGCGGCTGCCTTACCAGAAGGACAAATTCGTCCGCAAAATCAACAGCCTGAAGGATTCCGTAGACGCGACGACACGCTATGAGCTTCGTACCCGGCTGGACTCCATGCCGCATCATGACAAGCTCTGCCATGGCGATTATAATCCGAGCAATGTCATCGTAAAAGCAGACGGCAGCATGACGATCGTGGACTGGTCACATGCCACGATCGGGAATGCCAGCGGTGACGCTGCGATCACTTATCTCGAATTCGCCCTGAAAGACCAGGAAACCGCAGATCTGTATCTGAACCTCTTCTGCAAAAAGAGCGACACTGCAAAGCAGTATGTGCAGAAATGGCTGCCGATCGCGGCCGCAGTGCAGCTCACCAAAGGCATTGAAGAGGAAAAGGAATTCCTCTCACGCTGGATTGATGTAATCGATTTCCAGTAACCACTATTAACATATTTCCGGCGCGGGCGGATAGGGTCGATCGATCGACCCTATCCGATTATCGATCGCCAAATATCCATGCATACATCTACGGCGCAGCTGCCCGGCTTGTTGTTCACGGAAAGAAAGACCATCACCTGAGCCGTGAAACTGTCTTACAGGCTCGCCGTCTTCTCAATCGGAGTATACCCGTTCTCCTGCAGCGCATGGATGATCCGCGCCTTGTGCTCCGTGCCGAACGCCTCGAGCGTGATCGTCAGCTCCACGGCCGCATTGCGGTTCGTGCTCACGAACTGGTTGTGGTCAAGCTTGATCACATTGCCCTGTTCGTCCGCGATCACGGACGCCACGCGAACGAGCTCGCCAGGGCGGTCAGGCAGCAGCACCGACACCGTGAAAATACGGTCGCGCTGGATCAGGCCATGCTGGACGACGGACGACATCGTGATGACGTCCATGTTGCCGCCGCTCAGGACGGATACCACTTTCTTGTTCTTCACATCGAGATGCTTCAACGCCGCCACCGTGAGCAGCCCGGAATTCTCGACGATCATCTTGTGGTTCTCCACCATGTCGAGGAACGCCACGATCAGCTCATCGTCGCTGACGGTGATGATATCGTCTATATTCTCCTGGATATACGGGAAAATCGTGCGTCCCGGCGTCTTCACAGCCGTGCCGTCTGCGATCGTGTTGGCACTTGGCAGCGTCACAACCTCGCCCGCCGCAAGAGAAGCTTTCACACAGGCTGCCTCCTCCGGCTCGACGCCGATCACCTTGATCTTCGGGTTCAGCAGTTTCGCGAGCGTTGAGACGCCGGTCGCCAGCCCGCCGCCGCCGACCGGCACGAGGATATACTCGACAAGCGGGAGTTCCTTGACGATCTCCATCGCGATCGTACCCTGGCCTGTCGCGACGGCCGCGTCGTCAAACGGATGGATGAATGTGTAGCCGTTTTCCTCCGCAAGCCGGTAAGCATACTCGCAGGCCTCATCATAGACATCCCCATGCAGCATGACCTCCGCACCGTAGCTCTTGGTCCGGTTCACCTTGATCAGCGGCGTTGTCTCCGGCATCACGATGACGGCCTTGCAGCCATACGCCTGTGCGGCATAGGCGACGCCCTGCGCGTGGTTGCCCGCGGAAGCCGTGATCAGCCCTCTGGCGCGTTCCTCCTCTGTGAGTGTGCTGATCTTGTAGTAAGCGCCGCGGATCTTGTACGCGCCCGTCACCTGCATATTCTCAGCCTTCAGATATACCTTGTTGCCCGTCTGTGCGCTGAAATACTCACTGTATATCAGCTTCGTCTCCTGAATCACACGCTTCACGCACTCGGAAGCCTCCTCAAATGTCTCTAAAGTAAGCATAATATTCTCTCCTGCCTGCTAACATAAATATCGCAATTCATCCCGAAACCAGACCGCAGTTCCGAAATCCGCCACGCATCCCGCCTGGAACGGAGCAAAGTGTCCACGGACATCCGTCACGCGTTCTGCTTCAGATTGAACAGCGCGTTCACAAACTCATCCGCATTGAATTTCTGGAGATCGTCGATCGACTCGCCGACCCCGATGTATTTGACCGGGATCCCGAGCTCCGAGTGGATCGCGACCGCAATGCCGCCCTTGGCCGTCCCGTCCAGCTTTGTCAGGATAATACCGGTGATATCGGCCACCTCTTTAAACTGCTTCGCCTGCGCGAGCGCGTTCTGCCCTGTCGTGCCATCGAGCACAACGAGCGTCTCCCGGAACGCCTCCGGGTACTCCCGTTCCAGGATGCGGTTAATCTTGCCGAGCTCGTTCATCAGGTTCTTCTTATTATGGAGGCGCCCGGCCGTATCGCACAGCAGCACATCCGCGTTACGTGCCTTGGCCGCGGCAATCGCGTCATAGACAACAGAAGCCGGGTCGGAACCCTCCTGGCCGCTCACGATATCGACCCCGGCGCGATTCGCCCACTCCGTGAGCTGCTCCCCGGCCGCCGCGCGGAACGTATCCGCCGCCGCGAGGACGACCTTGCGCCCCTGATCCTTGAGCATACCGGCCAGCTTGCCGACGCTCGTTGTCTTCCCCACACCGTTGACGCCGATCACGAGTACGACAGACTTGCGGGTTTCGAATTCGTAGGCAGTCTCGCCCACGTTCATCTCGCTCTTGATGCTGTCAATCAAAAGCTGCTTGCACTGTGCAGGCTCCCGGATATTCTGCTCCTTCACCTTGCGTTTCAGTTCTTCAATAATCGACGTCGTCGCGTTGATGCCGATATCGCCCATGACGAGAATCTCTTCAATCTCATCGTAAAAATCATCGTCAATGCTCGAAAAGCCGCTGAAAATCGCATCGATGCCGGATACGATATTGTCCCTGGTCTTGGCAAGCCCTGCGACAAGCCGCTTAAAAAAACCCTTCTTCTCTTCCATACTGTCTCACTCCCATCCACATTGCCACTATTCGTCCAGATCTTCCTCAATCAGATTCACCGATACCAGCGCCGAGACGCCCTTCTCCTGCATCGTGATGCCGTACAGGCGGTCCGCCGCCGCCATCGTTCCCCTTCTGTGTGTTATAATAATAAATTGGGTATGCTTTGTCAACTTATGAAGATAACCTGCGTAACGGTCCACATTGCTCTCGTCGAGCGCCGCCTCGATCTCATCGAGCAGACAGAACGGCGATGGCTTCAGGTTCTGGATTGCAAACAGTAATGCGATCGCCGTCAGGGATTTCTCGCCGCCGGAGAGCTGCATCATGTTCTGGAGTTTTTTGCCGGGCGGCTGCGCGATGATCCGCACGCCTGCTTCGAGGATGTCCTCATCCTCGACAAGCTCAAGCGTGCCGCGCCCGCCACCGAAAAGCTGCTTAAATGCCTTGTCGAACTCCTCCTGGATCCGCGAAAACTGTTCCTTAAACCGGGTTCGCATACCGCTGTCCAGTTCCTCGATGATCTTCAGTAGCGCCGCCTCGGCCTTCTGCAGATCCTCATGCTGGGATGACAGGAACGCATGGCGCTCCGACAGCTCCCTGAAATCCTCAATCGCGTTGACATTGACGCTGCCGAGCCCTTTGATCTCGCTCTTAAGCGCCTGTATGCTTTTCTTCAGGGCAGCCGTGGAACCGAACGACTCATCCCGCAGCTCCTGCGCCGCGCCAAAGGTCAGCCCGTATTCTTCCCACATATAGCCTGCCTGACGATCCATCTGTTCATTTAATTTTTCAAGCTGTGCGTTCAGGCGGAAGATCTCGCGGTCAAGCAGGGTCATACGGTTCGACAGCTCCTCACGCGTCTCAAAGAACCGCTTGTGTACGGCGCTTTTATCCTCCCGCTGTTTTGATATGGCCCCAATTTCCGAGCGGATCGTCTGCTCTGCTTCATCCGAGCCTGCAAGGGTCTCACCGATCGCTGTGATCTGAGCCTCCCTGTCACGGATGCCGGCGGCCGACTGCCCGATCTCTGCCTCATGCTGCTCCCGCTCAGCGGAGAGCTTGTGCTTCTCCTCCTGAAGACGGGTAATGTTCTGCAGGATAAATGAGAGCTGCTGTTCCAGCTTCGCACATTCAAGCTGCAGGAGCTGTGTCTCGTTGAGTGCCCGGTCCGCATCCTCACGCTTCGTATCCAGTTCCTGCTGCCTGTCCTCTGTCTCATGTGTAAAGTGCTTTTCCTGCTCTTCCGACTGCATGAGCTCCTGCTGCTCCTTTGCCTGGCTTTCCCGGATCTCCCGGATCTGCGCTTCGAGCTCCCCTGACTCCGATCGGATACGGCGGTAATCCTCAGATGTGCTGCCCGACTTTTCCTCCAGTTCCGACAGCCTCAGCTTCGCCGTGTTCTGCGCCAGGTATTCCTGCTGCAGCTCCTCTTTCCTGCGGACAATCTCATCGCGCAGGCTGTTGCGCTCCAGGCGCGTCCCATCAATCTCCTGCTGCAGCTTTGTAAGGAGCTGGCCGCGTTTGCCGACGTGCTTTTCCATCTCTTCGATCTCGCGCCTGCGCCCAAGCAGGTTGCCTGAATTGCGGAATGCGCCGCCGCTCATGGAGCCTCCCGGACTGAGCAGCTCCCCATCCTTCGTGACAATGCGCAGCGAATGGCGGTATCTGCGTGCCAGCGCGATCGCATTGTCAATCTGGTCGACAACGACTGTCTTGCCAAGCAGCGACTGCACAAGCTCCCCGTACCGTTCCTCTGCGCTCACCAGGGACGATGCAAGGCCAATTACACCCCGCTCCTTCAATGCCTGCGGCGATTGGAAGCTGCCCCCGCCGGAAATGCCGGAAAGCGGCAGGAAGGTCGCGCGCCCGAATTTATTCTTCTTCAGGTATTCAATCTGACGCTTTGCGGTCTCCTCTGTATCAGTGACAATATTCTGGATGCTGCCGCCAAGTGCCGTCTCTATCGCAACCTCATATTCCTTTTCTACCTTGACCAGATCCGCGACAACGCCGAGGAGCCCCGGTTCCTTCGCTTTCTGCTCCATGACACGCCGGATGCTGTTCCCATAGCCGTCATAGCGCTCCGCGATATTTTTCAGGGATTCCAGACGCGAGGATTCCCTGTGGTATTCCTGTTGCTCCTGTTCCATGCGCTGGTTCGCGGCAGTGAGCTTTTGCTGTACCACAGCAAGCCTGGCATCGACCTCCTCACTCTCCCTGGTGAGCGCATCGATCCTGCCGCTGACCGCATCATATTCCTGCCGGATTTCGCCAATGGCGGCCTCATGCTCAGTTTCCTCGCTTTTGAGCTTCAGCGTCTCCTGCGCAAGCTGTGCCTTGCGGATCTGCGTCTGTTCCATCATCGTGTCATAGCGCTGCAGACGGGCTTTCACCGTCGCCCGCTGGTTGAGCAGTGTAATCACAGCGCTCTTGCCTTGTTCAATCTCCCTGGAGAGGGACGAAATCCGTTCCTGGGCCTCATCGGACGCTTCCTTTGCCTGACTTTCACGCTCCCTTAGTTCCCGCAGCTTTTCCTGCAGGATGCCGAGCTCCTGCCGGGACGATTCCTCCTCCACGCTGCGGGCCTCCGTCTGCTCTGCAATCGCGGCAATACGCGTCTTCAGGTGCTCATCGCTCGCGCGCGCTGTATTGATCTGTTCTTTTAAAAGCTGGATCTGGTTCTCAAACTGCTGTCTGTGGAGCTGCCCCTGTGATATCTCATCCCGCTTCTTCTGGAGCTGCGCGTCAAGCTCTTCCAGTTCGGCCTCCACGGACTCGTACTCTTGCTTCGCACGCTCGTACTCGCCTTGTGTCTCCTCATACTGTGCCTGTACGGTTTCCTGTTTTTTAGCAGCCGCTGCGAGTTCTTGGCGGATGCGTTCCGTCTCCATCAGGAACAGGTTGACGTCATATTTTTTCAACTCGTCCTTCTTCTGCAGGTAAATCTTAGCCGTCCCGGCCTGCCGTTCAAGCGGCCCGAGCTGCCTCGTCAGTTCCGAGAGGATGTCGTTGACCCGAACCAGGTTCTGCCGCTCATCCTCCAGCTTCTTCTGCGCCGTATTTTTGCGGCGCTTGAACTTGACAATCCCGGCCGCTTCGTCGAACAGCTCGCGCCGTTCCTCCGGCTTGCCGCTCAAGATCTTCTCGATCTGCCCCTGGCCGATGATCGAATAGCCCTCCTTGCCGATGCCGGTATCGTAGAACAACTCGTTAATATCGCGCAGTCTCACCTGCGTCCCGTTCAGCAGATACTCGCTCTCACCGGAACGGTAGACACGTCTTGTCACCGTCACCTCATCATACGAGACGGCGAGCTGATGGTCGGAATTGTCGAGCGTGATCGAGACAGAAGCGAACCCAAGCGGCCTGCGTGTCTGCGTTCCGGCAAAGATGACGTCCTGCATACTCGCACCGCGCAGCGACTTCGCGCTCTGCTCACCCAGCACCCAGCGCACCGCGTCTGCTACGTTGCTTTTCCCGCTCCCGTTCGGCCCGACAATCGCTGTGATACCGTTGTGGAACTGAAAAACAATCTTGTTTGCAAAAGACTTAAATCCCTGTACTTCAATGCTCTTTAGATACATACTCAGCCGATAATCCCTTCAATCCGATAATCGCGCGGTAGGCAGCCTCCTGCTCCGCAGCCTTTTTCGTACTGCCGCGCCCCCGGCCTGCCGTCTGGCTGCCGATGCGCACCTCCACCTCAAACTGTTTTGCATGGTCCGGTCCCTGCTCTCCTGTGACCACATAAGTGATCTCATCCTCACGGAAATCACGCTGTATAATCTCCTGCAGAATAGTCTTGCTATCGAAAAAGAGCTTCTTGTGCTCGATATCGGTCAGGATGAACCGCTCCACAAACTCTTTCGCATTAGCAAAACCACCATCAAGGAAAATCGCGCCAATCAATGCTTCCATCGCATCTGAGACGATCGATGCCCTCCACCGTCCGCCTGTGTGCTCCTCCCCGCGTCCGAGCAACAGATAGCTGCTGAGGTCTATGTCCTTCGCGCACAGTGCAAGCGTCGGTTCACAGACAATGCTCGCGCGCAGCTTTGTCATCTTGCCCTCCGGCATATCCGGATACTGGTGATAGAGGAAATTGCTGCTCGCCAGCTCCAGCACAGCATCCCCGAGAAATTCAAGCCTCTCATTGTCGTGCAGTCCTTGCGATCTGTGTTCATTTGCATAGGAGCTGTGGCACATCGCCTGGCAAAGCAGGGCAGGATTGTGAAACCTGTACCCGATCATCTGCTGGAGTTCCTTCCATTTCATGTCCATCATTCATGTTCTCTCTTTCTTGATCAAAGTAGGCAGCAATATATGCCTGCCGGAAAAAAGGAGGCTTCGCAAGCCCCCTTTGTCTTAGCCGATTGCGGTTTTGATGGCTTCCGCTGCATCTCCGACGGAGACGATCGACTCCACCTTGTCGTTCGGAATCTCAATATCGAATTCCTCCTCGATCCCCATAATAATCTGGAACACATCGAGTGAATCCGCTCCGAGGTCATCTACAAAGGTTGTGTCCGGCGCGATTTCATCCGCGTCTACGTTCAGCACCTCCGCAATAATGTTCTGCAACTTTTCAAACTCCATATCCTTCTCTCCTTATTTCTTTTCTTCAATTATAATCAGATCTTTGATTTTATCATTGATCTGCTGCTGATTGAACTGGACACACTGATAAATTGAATGCTCTACTTCTACAGCTCTGGAGCTGCCATGTGTCTTGACAACAAGTCCCTTGAGCCCAAGCAACGGAGCTCCGCCGTACTCGCTTGCGTCAAATGCTTTCAGCGTGCGTTTCAGGGCTGGCTTGATCAGCAGTGCGCCGATCTTCGTGCGCAGATTCTCCATCATGCTGCCCTTGATCCTGGAAATCATCGTCGCCCCCACGCCCTCATAGAGCTTCAGGATCACATTTCCGACAAATGCTTCGCATACGATGACATCACACGCTCCGGCCGGAATGTCACGGGCCTCCACGCTGCCAATGAAATTGATATCCTCACACTGCTTCAGCAGCGGAAAGGTCTCCTTGACGAGCGCATTGCCTTTCTCCTCCTCTGCGCCGATGTTGACGATGCCGACACGCGGCTTCTTCACACCGATCACGTTCTCCATGTAGATAGAACCCATCTTCGCAAACTGGACGAGGTGGCTGGGGCGGGCGTCCACATTGGCTCCGCAGTCGATCAGCAGTGCCACACCGTCCTTCGTCGGGATCAGCGGCGCAAGCGCAGGCCGGTCAATCCCCTTGATCCTGCCAACGATCGCCTGTCCGCCGACAAGCACAGCGCCTGAGCTGCCTGCAGAGACAAATGCATCCGCCTCACCGCGCCGGACCATCGACAGGCCAACCACGATAGAGGAATTCCTCTTGTTGCGGATCGCCGCCACCGGAGGCTCCGCAGTCTCAATCACCATGGAAGTATGGACGACCTCGACACGATCCTTCGGATACGTATACTTCGCGAGCTCATGCTCAACCACATCCTGATATCCCGTCAGGATCACCTGGATATCGTCACGTGCGTTCACAGCCTGCACGGCGCCCTTCACAATCTCCTCTGGTGCATGGTCGCCACCCATCGCGTCAAGCACAACACGGACCATCTCTCTCATATCCTTTCCTCCAAGCGCACTGATATGTGCTGTTCAGGCGGGAGCTGCACACACATCGCGGCAGCGGCCTGATTTCTTTCTACTATACTAAACATCAATCCAAAAAGCAATACAAAAATTTCCAGAATGCAGGCAAAGAAAAAGCATCTCGTGAAAGATGCCTTTTCCATCGTGCATGTAATCAATCATCCATTGCAATGATCTCTTTTTTGTTGTACGTTCCGCAAGCCTTGCAGACTCTGTGCGGAAGCATCAGCTCGCCGCATTTGCTGCACTTGACAAGTGTCGGGGCAGACATTTTCCAGTTCGCCCTTCTCTTGTCTCTTCTGGCTTTGGAAGATTTATTCTTCGGACAGATAGACACGGATACACCTCCTTAAAATAAATCATTTCTGTCAGGTCAGGCAAGACATATTCCGACTGACACACTTAGAAAATTATAACGGGCATGTCATCATTTGTCAATAAGTATTTTAATTTATACAAGTGCCACTGTCTCACGGCAGATCGCAAGTTCCTCGTTCGTCGGGATCACTGCAACCTTGACCCTGGAGTCTGCCGTGGAGATCACGCAGTCGTCACCGCGTTTGCTGTTCGCTTCTTTGTCAAGGCTGATGCCGAGGTAACCGAGGTAAGAAAGCACCTTCTCACGCACGATACCGGCATTCTCGCCGATCCCTGCCGTAAACGCGATCGCGTCAACGCCATTCATCGCCGCTACATAGGAACCAATATACTTTGCCACACGGTAGCTGAATACTTCGATTGCATTCTCCGCCTTCCTGTTGCCTGCGTTCATGGCTTCCTCGAGGTCACGGAAATCACTCGAAAGGCCGCCGGAGATGCCGAACACGCCGGACTTTTTGTTCAGGACATTCATGACACCTGCGATGTCGAGATCTTCCTTCTTTGCGATGTACTCCATGATCGCCGGGTCGATATCGCCGGAACGCGTGCCCATCACAAGCCCCTCAAGCGGCGTGAGCCCCATAGAGGTATCCACACACTTGCCGTTCAGGACCGCTGAGATCGACGCACCGTTGCCGAGATGCGCGACGATAATCCTGGAATTGTTTAAGTCAAGGCCAAGGAATTCCGCCGCATGCTTCGACACGAAGCTGTGGCTTGTCCCGTGGAAGCCGTAGCGCCTCACGGCATATTTCTCATAGTACTCGTATGGAAGGCCATACAGATAAGCCTTCGCCGGCATGGTCTGATGGAAAGCAGTATCGAATACGGCTACCATCGGCACGCCCGGCATCAGCTCCTTGCAGGCATTGATGCCGATCAGGTTCGCCGGATTGTGCAGCGGAGCGAGGTCATTGCACTCCTCAATCGCCTTCAGCACCTCATCTGTGATCACAACGGAAGTCGCGAACTTCTCCCCGCCATGCACGACCCTGTGGCCTACCGCATTGACGTCAGACAGGCTGGCGATCGCGCCTGTCTTTTCATTAACAAGCGCATCGAGCACCATCTGGATGGCCTCCTTGTGGGTCGGCATCGGCGCCTCTGTGATCTCTTTGTCGCAGCCAGCTTTCTGGTAGGTCAGCCTGCCGTCGATGCCGATCCTCTCACACAGACCCTTCGCGAGCACTGCCTCAGAATCAGAATTGATGAGCTGATATTTCAGCGATGAGCTCCCGCAGTTAATAACTAATACATTCATGGTAAATCCCTCCGGTAAAATATGTATATACTGAGTAGCTGTGAAGGTACAGAACCGTCACAATACGGAATCCTTATTTGTCAGCCGCCTGGCACTGCACAGCCGTGATTGCGACTACGCCGACGATATCATCTGCGGAACAGCCCCTGGACAGGTCGTTGACCGGCTTCGCGATACCCTGTGTGACAGGTCCGTAAGCCTCAGCCTTGCCCAGCCTCTGGACAAGCTTGTAGCCGATATTGCCCGCATCGAGGTTCGGGAACACAAGCACGTTGGCCTTGCCTGCCACGTCGCTGCCCGGAGCCTTGGACTTGCCTACACTCGGAACGATCGCCGCGTCAAGCTGCAGCTCGCCGTCGAGCTTGAGCTTCGGGTACTGCTCCTTCGCAATCCTCGTTGCCTCTACCATCTTGTCTACGAGCGTATGCTTCGCACTGCCCTTTGTGGAGTGGGAAAGCATTGCAACCTTGGCCTCCTCCTGCACGAGAAGCTCGAAGGACTCCGCAGAAGATGCAGCGATCGCTGCCAGCTCTTCCGGACTCGGATCCTGGCACAGGCCGGAATCGGCAAATATGAAAGCACCGTTCGCGCCGTACTCGCAGTCCGGGACGACCATCAGGAAGAATGCGGACACGAGCTTCGTGCCAGGCCTGGTCTTGAGGATCTGCAGGCACGGGCGGAGCGTATCTGCCGTCGAATGGCATGCGCCGGATACCATACCGTCTGCATCGCCCATCTTGACCATCATTACACCGTAGT
>CAYRKA010000008.1:0-9331 GCA_964424785.1 uncultured Lachnospiraceae bacterium
TTGCATCAGTTGGCATATTAGCGTTCACAGGCAGAAAACGACGGAATACATGATCCGGGGGGATCATCCTGTAAGACGCGCGGGCTCCTGGGCGGGCCGGATTGCATCTTTGCCGTCCGATTGCATAAGCGACAGGACATGATGGGAAGAGGAGAGAATGTAATGGGAGAAAAGAAAGGGCGCGTGACGATTCCGACGGATGTGGACGTGGTAGAGCAGACGCTTGGGCTGATGGAACGATGGGGCGCGGACGCCCTGCGCGACTGCGACGGCACAGAGTTCCCGGCAGCGCTGCGGGGGACAGATGCGAAGGTCTATGCGACGTACTATACGACGCGCAAAGACAATGACTGGGCGCGGCAGCACCCGGAGGAGATCCAGCAGGTCTATATTATGACGCCGTTTTACTGCGCGCATGAGGAGGAGCTTGCGGTTCCGCTGATGCGGGGGCTGTATCCGGATATGCTGAAGCCGAATACGCATGACGATATCCGCCGATGGTGGGAGGTGACCGACCGTACTTCCGGCAGCGTAGTCCCCCCCGAGCGCTGGAGCTATGATGAGACTGAGGGGACGGTCAGGATTTCGGGGGCAGAGCCGTTTCATGAGTATACGGTCAGCTTCCTTGCTTACATTATGTGGGATCCGGTGCATATGTACAATGCGGTCACGAATGGCTGGCAGGGCGTCGAGCACCAGATGACCTTTGATGTCCGGCAGCCGAAGACGCATGAATTCACGATGAAGCGGCTTCGGAAGTTCATCGAGGAGCATCCGTATGTAAACGTGATCCGTTATACGACATTTTTCCACCAGTTTACACTGTTATTTGATGAGCAGGCGCGGGAGAAATATGTGGACTGGTACGGGTATTCCGCGTCGGTGAGCCCTTATATTCTCGAACAGTTTGAGCGTGAAGCGGGCTACCCGTTCCGCCCGGAGTATATCATCGACCAGGGCTATTACAACGGGCAGTACCGTGTCCCATCGAAGGAATACAGGGATTTTCAGGAGTTTCAGCGCCGTGAGGTGGCGAAGATCATCCGTGAGATGACACAGATCACACATGAGTACGGGCTGGAGGCGATGATGTTCCTTGGGGATCACTGGATCGGCACGGAGCCGTTCCTGGATGGGTTTGAGACGCTCGGGATCGACGCGGTCGTCGGGAGCGTCGGCAATGGTTCGACGCTGCGGCTGATCAGCGATATCAAAGGCGTGAAATATACGGAGGGGCGGCTGCTTCCGTATTTTTTCCCGGATACGTTCCATGAGGGCGGGAATCCGGTGCGCGAGGCGAAGGCGAACTGGGTCACGGCAAGGCGCGCGATCCTGCGCAGCCCGATCGACCGGATCGGCTACGGCGGTTATCTGAAGCTGGCCGTGCAGTTCCCGGAGTTTGTGGACTATGTGGGGCAGGTCTGTGACGAGTTCCGCACGCTGTATGACAATATCAGGGGGACGACGCCGCATTGTGTACGGCGTGTGGCCGTGCTGAACTGCTGGGGGAAGATGCGTGCGTGGGGCTGCCATATGGTTCACCATGCGCTATACCAGAAGCAGAATTATTCCTATGCAGGGGTGATCGAGATGCTCTCAGGCGCACCGTATGACGTACGGTTCATAAGCTTTGAGGAGCTTCTGGGGCAGCCGGAGCTGCTCGATGATATCGATGTATTGATCAATGTCGGTGACGGCGATACGGCGCACACAGGCGGCGTCTGGTGGGAGAATCCGCAGATCACTGCGGCCATCCGCCGCTTTGTCTGGAACGGGGGCGGCATCATCGGGATCGGCGAGCCGTCCGGCCATCCGTATGAGGGACATTATCTGCAGCTGGCGGGTGTATTCGGTGTCGAGATGGAGCGTGGCTTCACGCTTGGCTATGACAAGTACAACTGGGAGGAGCATCCGCACTTTATCACGGAGGAAACGGGAGAGCAGATCGACTTCGGGGAGGGCAAGAAAAATATCTATGCCCTGGCGGACGCGACAGTGCTCGTCCAGCGGGACAGGGAGGTTCAGCTCGCGGTCAATGAATTCGGAAAGGGACGCGCCGTCTACATCAGCGGCCTGCCCTACAGCTTCGCGAACACGCGCCTGTTCCACAGGGCCGTGCTCTGGAGCAGCCACGCGGAAGGGCGGCTGCACGAGTGGTACAGCTCCAACTACAATGTGGAAGTACATGCCTATATTAAAAACGGAAAATATTGCGTCGTCAACAATACTTATGAGCCGCAGGAGACGACCGTCTATACGTCGGATGGTGCGCATTTCAATGTGTCACTTGGGGCAAATGAGATCCGCTGGTACAGGATCGGAGATGATGCCAGGTAAGGATTTCTTTTAAAAATAGGATCCCCGCGGCCAACGGTCCGGATAGCCATGCTTGCATGAGTTATCCGGACCGTTGGCCGCGGGGCTTTTGGTTGGAATTAAGCTGTAGCGTATAGAATGCCTGTCTATTGGACTGCGCCAAGATACTGTGACATCACATAGCCCTCGATTGTCGTGCCGTTCGCGGTATAGCGGATCCTGGACCAGCCGCTGGAAAGCTCTTCGAGCACCTCGACCTCCTGGCCTGCGTACAGCGTGCCATAGAGCGTGCTGTCCGCTGACTCGGAACCACGGACATTGACGCCTGTCGTCGCCTGCATCGTCGTGCCGGAAGCAGCGGAGCCTCCGTCTGCAGCATCTCCGTCTTCGCTGCTGTCACCGTCTGTTTCGCCGTCATTGGACACAGAGGAGCTGCCGGACTCAACGTAGTTCTTCAGATCTTCATCATTTGCCTTGGCAGTGTCCATCATCTGGTCCACATCCTTGATCAGGTTCTGGACATCGTCGTCAGAGCGTCTCGCGATCAGGTAATTCGCGACTTCCGTGCTGGCAGATGCATCGCCGACCACGAGCTCCCCGTCGGTATTTGTCACTACATATACCTCTTTGAGCATTGGAGCCGGCGTATCGATGGAGGTAAGCTTGGCTTCAAGGTAGGTGTAGACGACATAGGTGCCGTCTGTGGGGCCGTCCTTGGAGTAGGTCTTGATATTGCTGTAGGATTCGACCACGGATTCCTCCGACTCAATCGATTCCTTTTCCTCGTCATCAAAGGCTATGCTGAGGGAAGCGAGTGTATCGTAGTCCTTCGCGGCTCTCGCGGTATAATAGCGGGTCATGAGATCCAGGATGTCCGCCTGGTCGAGCTGAAGCCTGTTCTCAGAGGAGGAAGACTGCTGTGAATCCTCGGTCATAGCCTCCGTAGATACCTGCTGTGTCTCAGGCTGCTTCACTTCGGAAGAGCCAAGGCTCTGTATGAGCCGAACCGCAAAAAATACGATCACACAGAGCAGTACCACTGCCAGTCCCAGCAGAATATATCGGAGATTATCAGAAATCCACTCCCTAATATTATCTAACATCCGTCTTCCCCCTATCCTGTCTCATAGAAATCCCATAAAAGTTATTTAATTTTAGCATATTTGCACAATGTTGTAAAGCGCCCGTTTCTTAAGGAAAAGTTAATGTTCCAACAGGGCTACCGCTTCAGGATCACCTTCACCGGGCACTTCTCCGCGCATTTTCCGCAGCCGACGCACTTCTCATAGTCGATATGCGAAATATTGTTCTCTACGTGTACAGCGCCTGCTTCGCACTGTTTCTCGCAGATCCTGCAGCCGATGCAGCCTGCGGAGCAGATCTTTTTGACAGCAGGCCCGCGATCCTTGTTGGAACAGCGCACCGCATACGCGGCCTTGTCCGGGATCAGCTCAATCAGATGCTTCGGGCAGGCAGCCACGCATTTGCCGCAGGCGCGGCATTTCGCGCGATCCACTGCGGCGACGCCGTCTGTCACCGTGATGGCTCCGAACGGACAAGCCTTCACACATGTGCCAAAGCCGAGGCAGCCATAATCGCAGGACCATGGAGTCAGCCCGCTGGCCACTGCGGATGCACAGTCATGGATGCCAACGTAATTGGCCCGGTGCTCGACGTGCTCACAGTCGCCGGAGCATTTGACAAATGCTACCATGCGCTCTGTCTCGTCCGCCTCCACGCCCATGACGTGGGCGATCTTCTCCGCGACGGGAGCGCCGCCTACCGGGCAGCCGTTCACAGGAGCCTCGCCTTTGACGATTGCGGCGGCCATCGCGTCACAGCCCGCGAACCCGCAGGCGCCGCAGTTGTTGCCGGGCAGATATTCACGCACGGCGATTTCCTTCTCATCTACTTCCACCTTGAATTTTTTGTCGACCGTAATCAGGAGCAAACCCATCAGGAGGCCGATCACAGCTACCGCGACGGTAGCAACCAGAATTCCCTGCATTTTTTTACCTCCTTCTTACAGTGCAAGATTGCCGAAGCCCATGAAAGCGATTGCCATCAGGGCCGCAGACAGCAGGACGACAGGCGCGCCGCGGAACGGAGCCGGGATACTGCTCTGGTCGATCCGCTCACGGATACCGGCAAGCAGGATGATCGCGATGGTATAGCCGATCGCCGTACCGATGCCTGCCGTGACGCTCTGGATGAAATTGTAACCGTCCTGCACGTTTGTGAGTGCCACGCCGAGCACAGCACAGTTCGTTGTGATCAGCGGGAGATAGATGCCGAGCGCCTGGTAGATGGCCGGGGAGGTCTTCTTGAGGAACATCTCGACCATCTGCACGAGTGTGGCAATCACGAGGATGAACACGATCGTGTTCAGGTATTCCAGGTGCAGCGGCGCGAGCAGGTATGTATACAGCAGGTTGGCTACCGCCGAGGAGATGGCCATGACGAAGATCACGGCGGCGCCGAGGCTTGCCGATGTCTTAATCTGTTTGGACACGCCGAGGAAAGAGCAGATACCGAGGAACTGGCTCAGGACAACATTGTTGACGAGCGCAGTCGTGATGATAATCATAATCAGGGATGTATTCATGCTTTTGTTTCCTCCTTTGCGTCAGTATCGCATATTTTGGAGCAGGACGCGCAGCAGCCGTCACAGCCCTCGACCTTTTTGTTGGCTGCGTTCTTGACGTGCGCCGCATTCAGGATTGCGACCAGCACAGCCATGACGAGGAACGCACCCGGAGCCTTCACAAAGATTGCGATCGGCTTGCAGAATTCGGGAAGGGATTTCCCAAACAGGGTAGCAGAGCCGAGAAATTCACGGACAAGGCCGATCACCGTCAGGGAGATCGTGAAGCCAAGCCCCATTCCGACGCCATCCATGATCGCGAGGTCAGGCGAGACTTTGTTCGCATATGCCTCCGCACGGCCCAGGATGATGCAGTTGACGACGATCAGCGGGATGTAAATGCCGAGCGCACTGTAGAGGCCCGGTACATATGCCTGCATGATCAGGTCTACAACGGTAACCAGGGATGCCACAATGACGATGTACGCCGGGAGCCGTACCTGGTCGGGAATAATATTGCGCATTATGGAGATGATCATATTTGAGAAGATCAGCACCGCGAGCGTGGAGAGCCCCATGCCGAGGCCATTGATCGCCGATGTCGTCACGGCAAGCGTCGGGCACATACCGAGCATCAGGACGATCGTCGGATTCTCCTTGATCACTCCATTATAGATTCGTTCCATATATTGATTCATGTCTTCTGCCCCTCCTTATTTGATATTAGCCGCGTAGAAGGCAAGCGCGGTATTGACTGCGTTGACGACTGCGCCGGACGAGGTCGAAGCGCCGGACACGGAGTCGATCTCATTGTCAGCGGTGGAGCCGCCTGCCTTGTTGAGGGTAAATGCATCCGTCTGCACGCCGGAGAACTGGCTCTTGAAAGCGTCTTCGCCGCAGAGCATACCCATTCCGGCTGTTTCGTTCAGCTCTGTGAAGGAGATCCCGTTCACGGTGCCATCCGGTGAGATCCCGACGGAGAGCGTGATGTTGCCGTCGAAGCCGTCGCCGCTCGTCACGCTGATGACATAGCCTGCGACAGATCCGTCCGCGGCCTTGCCGACCACCGCTTCATTGATGTAGGTCTTGCCGAAGCTTGCGTCATAAGCCTCTCCGCCGAGCGCATCCACAGCAGCGCTGATCCCGTCATCATAGGAGAAGGAGTCTGCATCCGGGCATACCTCCTGATAGGAAGCGGCGCTTGCAGCCATATTCTGCTCGTCGATCTTGTCCTTCGTCAGCAGATAGACGCTGCTGAGCGCGAGGCCTGCGACCAGGGTAATGACGGTCAGGTTGACCGCAGCCTTCGGGAACTGGCGTTCCTTGTACTCCCCGTTTTTGTAGCCGAGCGGCTTCGGAATCGGCAGCTTGTCAATGAACGGGACAAGCATATTCGAGATCAGGATGGCATAGCTGAATGAGTCAGCAGCCGTACCGTAGACGCGGAACAGGCCTGCCAGGATACCTATGACTGCACCGTATAGAATCTGCCCGCGTGAAGTGACTGGGCTCGTGACAGGGTCGGTCGCCATGAAGAACGCGCCCATCAGCACGCCGCCGCCGCAGATGTGGGCGAGCAGGAAGACCGGGTCAAAGCCCTGTCCGCCGAAGATCGCCATAAACGCGGTGAACGCAGCGATGCAGGAGAGCGGGATCTCAATCGTGATGCCGCCCATCACCCAGAGGATCAGGCCGCCAAGCAGGAGCGCAAGCGCCGAACCACCGATGACGCCGTTTGTCTGGCCAATATACAGGGCGGTGACGTTGATCGTCTCACCGGCCTTGAGTGCAGCGAGCGGCGTGGAGCTGCTGACCGCGTCCACGGCATAGTCTGTCATCAGGCTGCCGTAGGAGATCAGCAGGAAGCACCTCGCCGTAACCGCCGGGTTCATAAAGTTCTTGCCGAGGCCGCCGAAGAAGCACTTCACGAACAGGATCGCGAAGATGCCGCCGATGATCGGGATGTAGAGCGGCACAGCAGGAGGAAGCGAGAGCGCCAGCAGCAGACCGGTGACAACAGCGCTGCCGTCCTTGACCGTATTCGGCCGCTTCGCGATATAGTCAAAAATAAATTCGGTCATGACCGACGCGAAGATCGATGCGGCGATCACAAGAAACGCATGCAGCCCGTAGCGGTAGATCCCAAACAAGGTCGCGGGAGCAAGCGCCAGCACCACATCCGCCATAACGCTGCCTGTCGTCAGCTTGCTGCGGATATGCGGGCCGGAAGAAACATTCAATAATTTGTCGTTCATCTTATCCGTCTCCTCACTTTCTCTTTGCTGCCATGATGGCTGCCTTGGTCTGCTTGAAGAGCTGCATCAGCGGCCTCTTGGCAGGACATACGTACGTGCAGGAGCCGCAGGCGATACAGTCGAGACCGTACAGCCGTTTCTCGTACTGCTCATAATCACCACGCTCAGCGGCATCCGCCATCATCTGCGGGATCAGATGGATCGGGCAGGCCCTGGTGCAGCGCCCACAGCGGATGCAGGCTGTCTCCTGTGACTCGGCGATCTCTACGTCGTCCTGGGTGAGTACCGTCAGGGCATTATTGTTTTTGCACACGGCAACGTCAAAGGTAGTGAGGGCGACGCCCATCATCGGGCCGCCGAACAGCGCTTTTTTCACCTCAACGTCTGGCTTCAGGCCGCCTGCCGCCTCGAGGATCTCGGCACAGGAGGTGCCAATGCGGACCTTCAGGGTCTGCGGGTTGGCTACCGCGTCGCCGGATACGGTGAAATAGCGCTCCATCAGCGGCTCTGATTTATGTACTGCGCGGTAAATCGCGTACAGGGTCGCGACGTTGCAGACAATACAGCCGACATCCGCCGGGAGCTGGCCGAAGCGCAGGTCACGTCCGCTGATGACGGAGATCAGGTTGCGCTCGCCGCCCTCCGGGTATTTTGCCATGACCGGCTGGACCGAAATCTGCTTCTCACCGGCACAGACGGCTTCCATCGCCTTGATTGCCTCCGGTTTGTTGTCTTCGATTGCGATCACGCCCTGTGCGTTTGGGAAGAGCTGGAGTACCAGCCGCAGGCCCTCCACGATGCCGCGGTTCTCGTCCTGCATCAGCCTGTCGTCGCAGGTGATGTACGGCTCGCATTCGGAACCGTTTGCGATCACAAAATCAATCGCGTCAGGATCCTTGCAGGAGAGCTTGACGTGGGTCGGGAAGCCTGCCCCGCCGAGGCCGATGATGCCTGCTGCCTTGATCGCGTCAAGGATATCCTTGTTGGAAAGTGTCCCATTGTGCGGCGTCTTGCCGATACCGGGAGCCAGCGTGTACTGCCCGTCATTTTCTATGACGATACACATCGCCCTTGCACCGGCGGCAGTGTGGCGCTCTTCAATGGCCTTTACCTTACCGGAGCAGGAGCTCACGATGTTGGCGGAGACGAAGCCGTCCGCCTCCGCGATAATCTGTCCGGCCAGTACCGGGTCGCCCTTGGCAACAACTGGTTTGGCCGGTTTGCCAATATGCTGATTCAGGGGGAAGACAAGGTCACCCTTTGGGAGACAGGTTTTCACCGGCTGTCCCAGTGAAAGCTCCTTGTGCCCTTCCGGATGAATGCCGCCCCGAAATGTTTTGAGCTTCATATATTTGTGTCCTTTCTTGTAAATATAATCTGATCAGGAAACTGCTCAGGCTTCTGTTTCTGATTCAGATTCAGCGTCGGTCTGTGCTTCTGTCCCGGCCTCGTCTGCAGCTTGTGTTTCGGTCTGTGCTTCCATGTCAGTCTCATCCTCCCAGGCGCAGGCCTGCGCGATACAATCTGTCGTGGCTGTGATCACAGCATCGGAGGTAATGGTCGCGCCGGATACTCCGTCAATCTCAGCTGACTGCACCTCGAGGATTTGTGCGGAAAGTGTGTCACCGGCTGCACCGCCGATATCAGGTGTCTCACAGCCAAGCGCAAGGCCGACAGCGAGAATATTGTTCTCATCGAACGTCACAGTCACCGTGATATCCCCGCCGATGCCCTTGGCTGTAGCTGTATAGGTACCCGGGATAAACGGAGCGTCCGGAGCCGGAATAACGGTGTCCTCTTCGGAATCCGCAGCCTCGGTGGCTTCTTCTGTCTCTGCTTCGGCGGCATCCGCTGTGTAGCCAGCCTGTTCCATGCAGTCTGCAAGGGCGGCCTTGAAGGCATCGGAAGTGATGGTTGCGCCGGCGACTCCGTCAATTTCGGCCGACTGCGCATCCATTGCCTTTTTGACCAGCGGTTCTCCTGCGGCTGCACCGATCCCGGCAGTCTCACCTGACACATCGGCGGTGATCTCTGAGATGCCGTTCTCATCGAACGTAACTGTGACAGTGACATCGCTCGAAATGCCGGCAGCCGATGCGGTGTAGGTGCCCGGTGTCAAAGCTGAACCATCAGCGGCTCCGGCAGCTTCTTCGGTAGCAGCCTCAGTGGCTTCCTC
>CAYRKA010000008.1:9431-34142 GCA_964424785.1 uncultured Lachnospiraceae bacterium
GCTTCTTCAGTAGCGGCTTCAGTAGCTTCCTCGGTAACAGCCTCGGTATTTTCTTCTGTCGCGGCCTCGGCGGCTTCGCCGCCCGCTGCCTGCGCGATGCAGTCTGCAAGTGCAGCCTTGAAGGCATTCGATGTGATCGTGACGCCGGATATCGCGTCGATGTCGGCTGACTGCGCATTCATTGCTTCCTCAATCAGCGAATCGCCTGCATCAGCGCCAAGCCCGGCCGTCTCGCCGGATACGTCTGCGGTGATCTCTGTGATGCCATTCTCGTCAAAGGTAGCAGTGACGACAACATCGCTCGAAATGCCGGCAGCCGACGCGGTGTAGGTGCCCGGTGTCAATGTTGAAGCAGCAACGGCCTCGGCAGCTTCTTCTGTCACAGCTTCAGTGGCTTCCTCAGTAACAGCCTCGGTGGCTTCTTCAGTAGCGACTTCAGTGGCTTCCTCTGTAGCAGCCTCAGTCTCATCCGATGCAGCCCCTGAAGCAGCTTCGGCAGCAGCTTCTGTCTCCTCAGCGGCTTCCTCAGTCGGCGGCGTCTCGATTGGAGCCTGTCCGGTCGCCTGTGCGATGCAGCTTGCAAGAGCCTGCCTGAATGCGTCCGAAGTGACGGTGACGCCGGACACGCCATCGATGCTGGCTGACTGTGCGGCCATGGCCTGCTCGATGAGCGCGTCGCCTGCATCCGCGCCGAGCCCGGCAGTCTCGCCGGATACGTCCGCCTCGACTGACGTGATGCTCTTTTCATCGAAGGTCACTGTGACGACCACATCACTCTCAATACCCTTAGCGTATGAGGTGTAGGTTCCAGGTGTGTAGGAGGCATTGCCGCCGAGCTTGTATTCGCCGACGGACAGCAGGCCGAGGCTCGCCGCGACGACGACGCCTGCGGTCAGGCCCTTTGCAAAGGTAGTCTTAGAAATCGTTTCTTTTCCCATATCTCTGTCCTTCCTTATTTTAATAATGTAAAAATCACTCTTCCATGTCGTCCTCCTCATCCTGTGTGCGGTTCTTCCTGCGCACGCGCAGCAGGATCGAAGAGAGAAGAATGCTGAGCTCATATAATCCGATCATCGGGACCGCGACCATGATCTGCGATACGATGTCGGGCGGCGTGATAACAGCCGCGACAAAAAAGATCAGCACAATGACAAACTTTGTGCCCTTCTTCATCCATGATACCTTCAGCAGTCCCATCTGCGTGAGCAGGACCGTGACAACCGGCATCTCGAACACGATCCCGAAGATCATGAAGATCGTGAGCAGGAATGACATATAGTTCTGGACGCTGATGGAGGCTGTGATATCACTGCCGCGGCTCACGTCGATCAGAAAACGCAGCATAAACGGCATCATGACTTTGTATGCAAAAATAATTCCTATGACGAAACAGACCAGTCCGAAGAACAGAGCCGCGAGAAACAGTGTATTCTCATTCTTTTTCAGGCCGGGCTGGATAAACGCCCAGACGTGATACAGGATCACCGGCAACGTAATGCAGACGCCGACAAGCAGCGCCACGGAAAAATACTGCATCAGGAGCTCCTGCGGTGAGAGATAAACATAAGTATAACCGTAGGCCTTGCCAATGTCTGTCAGCACCGAGACAAAGTCGGGGGCAAAATGCAGCCCGACAAGGAAGGAGACGACAAGAAAACACAGGCAGATCACGATACGGTTGCGCAGCTCGCGCAAATGTCCGGACAAGGTCATGCTTTTGTCAGAATTTGCGCTCATCCCTTGCTATCATCCTCCGCGGGGCCGGATGATTTCGTATCGTCCTCAGATACGCTGTCGCGGAAATTCTTGACACTCTTGCCAAGCATTTTGCTGAGCTTCGGGATCTGCGTCGGCCCGAAAATAACGATGACAATGACAAGCAGTACGAGTAATTCGGTAGTTCCTATTTTCATTTTGAAAGTCCTCCTGATCTCTATTATTGAATAAGCGGGTCAGACAGCCTGTTCTTCCGGCACGGGCTGTCCCGTATCATCTGCAGCCGCAGCCGGGATCTCCGGCGAGGTGTCCGTGTCTGCTTCCTGCCCCTTTACAGACTCAGGCTCAGGTGAACCGGCATCCTGCTCCTGTATGGAAGCCCGCGCCTGTCCCGGCGCAGATTCCCGATCTGAAGATGCTGCATCCGGTTTGCCGGGCTTCTCTTTCACCGGCTTGCCGATATCTGAGAAGGATTTTTTGATGTCATTGATATTATTGTTGATATCCTTCTCAAGCTCAGTGACAGGCTCCATTGCTTCGCGCAGAGGCTTCTGGGCCTCATTCAGCGGTTCGACAACGCTCTCCCGGATGTCCCTTGTCGCTTCTTCCGTATATTTGCGGAACTGTCCGAATGCCTGCCCGAGCTTCTTCGCGTAGTATGGAAGCTTGTCGGGCCCGACGAAGATCAGAGCGACAATGAAGACAACCAGCAGCTCCTGTATGCCGATTTTCATACAGCTACCTCCCTTCCTGTAAAATTGTGGGCATAATGACAATAATTAGTCAAAATGCACAATAAACCTATCTTAGAATACCAGTTTTGATAACGACTTTCAGCAGACAATATTTAGTATTTGATGGATAATTTTTGGTTTGTGCAAGAATGATATGTAAAAGAAGCCGAAGGTTATGATATACTGTCTGTACAAATTCTGAAAGGATACAGAAAGGGAAATGATTATGAAAAAAGAAATTTCAAGACGTGATTTTATGAAAGGGTCGGCTGCCGGTGTACTCGGCCTTGCGGCTGCCGGGATGTTCGGCGGACTTGCCGCGTCTGCGGAGGAGACGGTCGCTGATGCGGCGTCGGAGAAGGAGCAGATCGAGCCGGGGGTTCTTGGCGGCTATGAGATCAGCGAAGTGATCGACACGGATGCAGTTGTGGTCGGCTGCGGCGCGGCAGGGCTTATGGCGGCGCTGACCCTGCAGGCGGGCGGGGCGGATACATACCTGCTTGAGAAGGGCATGGGCTGCGGTGTATCGAACGGCTGTATGGCCGGAGGCCCGGCGCTTGCGGAGACGAGAGTGCAGGAGGCGGAGGATGCGACGGTCAGCGTGCAGACGCTCTTTGAGTGTGAATACGGGTTCAGCCATGGCACGGTAGACGCGGCGCTGCTGCGCAAATGTATCGCACAGGGCGAGAGGGTTGTCTCGAACTTTATGGACAATGGCGTGAACATGGGACTTCGCCGCGATGCGTACGGGATGGGCTTCCGCGCCCGCCACAATTTTGCAAATGAAGAAGGGACGCAGGTGAGCGGGCCGGACCGTTTCCAGCCGCTTGTGGACAAGTTCGTTGAGGACGGCGGCGTGTTCGAGCCGCTTCGCGAGGGCGTTGTGCTCGTGAAGACAGGTGATGCTGTGACGGGCATTATCGTGAAGAATCTCGAGGATGACACCTACATCCAGTACAATGCGAAGGCCGTGCTCGTGGCGACGGGCGGCTATGCCGGCAATGACGAGCGGCTGCGCGAGCATTTCGGGGATATCAATATCTATCCGCTGTGCAATACGCTCTCAGACGGCAAGGGCTATGATATGGTGATCGGCGCGGGTGGCATTGCGGACCGCAACTGGGCGCTGTGCTGCAATGAGTTCGGCGGCGCGAATGTCAAGATCGACGATGCGCAGGGCAGCGGGATGGCATTTGCGAACCAGGCGCAGAAGTTCGCGATTTACGGCGGCCTGATCGTTGACCGCAACGGCGACCGTTTCATGAATGAGCAGTATCTGTCAGACCGCCCGCTGGCGCTCGGCGGCGAGATGAGTCTGCGCGTATCAAAATATTATGCGGTCATCGACGAGGCGATGTATGAGGGCTGCCGCGACAAGGGCATCCTCGAGTATCTCGGCAAGCCGGAGGACTGGTATGTCGGCATGACGGGCTATGAGGGCGTTTTGCTGGACAATCTGGACGAGGAGATGGAGAAAGCCATCGGACAGGGCTGGGCTGTCAAGGGTACGCTCGCGGAGTGTGCGGAGTTCTTTGGGCTTGCGCATCTCGAGGAGACGGTTAAGACCTACAATGAGATGTGCAAGGCAGGCGCGGATGACCTTTATTATAAGGAAAGCTACCTGATGAAAGAGATTGAGGGCAGCACCTATTATGTGATGGAGTATGAGCCGTCGATCTGGTGTACATTTGGCGGGGTCAAGACGGACGCGTACTGCCGTGCCCTGACGAAAGCACAGGAGGTCATTCCGGGGCTGTATGTAGCAGGCGTTGACAACGGCAGCCTGTATGCGAGCCCGTATTATGAGAACGAGGGCGCGGCGCTCGGCACGGCGTACACGAGCGGTATCGTGGCCGGCGATTGTATGTTGGCATATATGAACGGAGAGGAAGCGTAAAGCCCGGCAACAGGCGGCTCGTACTCCGGACAGGCAATGCTGCCGGGATTTTTGGAGGCATCATGGATAAAAACGGCAGGCAGGCATATCCGATGTTAGCGGAGAAGGGCCTTCAGAATTATGCGGAAAATGTAACAAGAAGATTTGAGCTGATGGACGCAGTCCTGCAGAGCGTACGCGAAGCAAATGAGTACCAGGCGGTGCATTCTGTACGTATGCGCAATGAACTGCCGCTCCCGGGCCGGATTGAAGATGAGCTGACTGAGTGGAAATATGAATTGGTCCAGATGGAGGCGCTTTTGATCCAGACGCTGCGGGAGCTCGGCGTAATGGATCTGTTGCTGGACGGGATCCATCTGGAATTTGCACAACGTATCTACGCGGCCAGGGGCATCGAGGAATGCAAGGCCCTCTCAGAGGAGATGACCAGGCGTTTTATCGGGATGAACCCGGACAAACGGACGGGGAATTATTCCGTGCTTGTCCAGAAAATCATGCTGGCGGTCGAAATGGATCTGTCGCAGAGCCTCACACTCCAGTACTTTGCGGACTGCCTCAGTGTTAACAGCTCCTATTTGTCAAACCTGTTCCGCAAAGAGGTGGGAATAACGATCACAGATTATGTGACGAATCACCGCATACTCCATGCGGCGGATCTGCTGCTGACTTCAAAGCAGGCGGTCAAGGCGATCGCGAAGCAGGTGGGTTTCTCGGATGTGCAGTATTTCAGCCGTGTCTTCAAAAAGAAGATGGGCAAGACGCCGAGCCAGTTCCGGCAGGAACGGGGGTAGGGTTGGTGATATGCGCATAAATGTGATCGAGCAGGGAAGATGCAATCTGACCTGCTCGCCGCGCCGGGGGCGTGCTGCCTCTGGGCAGCTATTTTCCCTTACGCCCTCGTGCGCATAAAGAGCAGCGGCTTTCCAGGGATCAGTCCGGAAAGCCGCTGCTCTTATGCAGTTCCATATCTTCTGTGATGAACATGGCTTCGATGCCGTCGAGCGACTCGACGAGCTCCATGCCGTCCTCGAGACCGAGCGTAAAGCAGGCGGTGCTCAGCGCGTCCCCGTCTACAGACTGGCTGGAGAGGATGGTGACGCTCGTCAGGCCATTGTCAAACGGATAGCCGTCCTCAGGATCCAGGATATGATGATAGAGGACACCGTCCAGCTCAAAGTAACGCTCATAGGTGCCGGAGGTCACGACGCTTTTGCCGTCTACTGTGACAGTCCCGATCAGGTCTGTGGCGGAGGAGAACGGCCTGCGGATGCCGATCGTGAACTCTTTGCCGTCGGGACGTCTGCCGACCGTGAGAATGTTGCCGCCGAGGTCGATCAGCCCGCATTCCACACCTTGGGAGACCAGGTAATCCTTCAGGCAGTCCGCGATGTAGCCCTTCGCGATGCCGCCGAGGTCGATGGCTGCGTCAGGATCTGTTAAAGTGACTGTTGTGCCGTCAAGCTCCACATTTTCATACCCGACGTGCGTCAGGGCCTCGGCAAGCGCGTCCTCATCGGGAAGCGTGTGTTCGCCCTCCCCCTGGAAATCCCAGAGCGACACGACAGGTGCGATCGTCGGATCAAATGTGCCTCCGGAGAGCTCCGCATAGTAAAGCGCCTTTTCGATCAGCCCGGCCGTCTCCTCCGACACGGTGACCGGCTCGCCTCCGCTGTGATTGATGTTCCAGATGTCGCTGCCCTCGCGCGTGCGGGAGAGCATATTCTCATAATCGTTCATCAGGGTAAAGCATTCGTCGATCAGCTGCCGGGCATCCTTCTGGTAAAGGGTGACCGTGACAACGGTGTCGAGGAAAAACCCGGTATCCGATAGTTTATCGTCAAGGCTCGCGGCGCCGGCAGGCGTCTGCGCACATCCCCCGAGCAGGAGGGACAGTGCGAGGGAACCTCCGAGGAACCGCATCGCCCGGCCTATTGGTGATGTCTGAGGTTGTGATGTTCTGTGCATAGAATCCCCTTTCAAAATCAATCTGAAAATCCCACGTAGCATGATAATCCTTGTGCATCATACCATATCGGCGGCGAAAACGCAATCATATCGTCGGCCAGGTTACATCAGTAGAAAATTTGGCGGAAAATCGTCCAGAAAAGGCTTTTATTTTTAAAACTTCTGTGGTACAATAACAGACAGCGTCGGGCAGGGCGGCAGCCTGCCCGCAAGATTACGAAGAAGGAGAACAGGATTATGAAGCATATCAAGACACTGAATACAAAACCATTACAGAATACTCTGAAGAAGGGCGGCTGCGGCGAGTGCCAGACCTCCTGCCAGTCAGCATGTAAGACCTCCTGCACGGTAGGCAACCAGACCTGCGAGAACAACAAATAACACACACGCGAGTTCAGATAAGCAGCGGACATGCTTCGCTGCTTATCTTTTGATACCACATCATGCGGATGGGCAGCCGGAGGGCGCTTTTTCTGTATGGCAGAGGAAGGAGCATTGGTTGTGATCCATCAGTATAAGAATAATGGATACAACATTGTATTGGATGTAAACAGTGGTTCCGTGCACGTCGTTGATGATCTTGTCTATGATGTCGTCGCACTGCTGGACCAGGGCATCCCGGAGGATGAGATCTGCGGTAGGCTGCGGGGACAGTACCCGGAGGGTGAGCTCCGCGAGGCGCTTTCGGAGTGCGATGAGCTCAGGGAGGCCGGAGCCCTGTTTACCGAGGATATTTACGAGAACGCGATTATCGATTACAAGGCGCGCCGTACGGTGGTCAAGGCGCTCTGCCTGCACATTGCGCATGACTGCAACCTGGCCTGCCGCTACTGCTTTGCGGAGGAGGGGGAGTATCACGGCAGACGTGCCCTGATGAGCTATGAGGTCGGGAAGAAGGCGCTTGATTTCCTGATCGCGAATTCGGGGGACAGGCGCAATCTTGAGGTGGATTTCTTCGGCGGGGAGCCTCTGATGAACTGGCAGGTCGTGAAGGATCTGGTCGCCTATGGCCGGGAGCAGGAGAAGCTTCACAATAAGAACTTCCGCTTCACGCTGACGACGAACGGCGTCCTGCTGAACGACGAGATCATGGAGTTCTGCAACAGGGAGATGGGCAATGTCGTGCTGAGCATTGACGGGCGCAAAGAGGTACACGACCACATGAGGCCGTTCCGGAAAGGACAGGGCAGCTATGACCTGATCCTGCCGAAATTCAAAAAATTTGCCGCAAGCAGGCATCAGCAGAAGTATTACGTGCGAGGCACATTCACGCACTACAATACTGATTTTTCAAAGGATGTGCTGCATCTTGCAGACGAAGGCTTCGAGCAGATTTCCGTGGAGCCTGTTGTGGCCGACCCGGCGGAGGATTATGCGCTGCAGGAGGCGGATCTGCCGCGTATTTTTGCGGAGTATGATGCGCTGGCAGCCGAGATGGTACGCAGGGAGAAGGCCGGGAAGGGATTTACGTTCTTCCATTTCATGATCGACCTGACGGGCGGCCCGTGCGTGTACAAGCGCCTTTCGGGCTGCGGCTCCGGCACGGAATACCTTGCGGTGACGCCGTGGGGCGACCTGTACCCATGCCATCAGTTCGTCGGGACTGGGCAATATCTGATGGGCAATGTGGACGAGGGCATCACGAGGCCGGATATTGTGGACGAGTTCAAGTGCTGCAATGTCTATACAAAGGAGAAGTGCCGGAACTGTTTTGCGAAGTTCTACTGCAGCGGTGGCTGCGCAGCGAACTCCTATCATTCCCACGGCACGATTCAGGATACGTACGATATCGGCTGCGAGCTACAGCGCAAGCGTGTCGAGTGTGCGATTATGATAAAGGCGGCGTCAGCTGAAAAAGAATAAGAGGAGAGATATCATGAACAAGAAAAAAGCAAGAGTAACGCTTGTCGGTATGCTCGTGCTGCTGCTTGTGCTTGTGTACACTGCGGCAGTCGGCATCGGCAAGACAGGAACGGGTGCGGCGAGGAATATCATCCTTGGCCTCGATCTGTCCGGGGGTGTGAGCATCACGTACCAGGCAAAGGGCGATGAGGCGCCGTCCTCCGAGGATATGAGCGATACGGTCTACAAGCTGCAGCAGCGTGTGCAGAGCTACAGTACTGAGGCCCAGGTTTACCAGGAGGGTGCGGACCGCATCAATATCGAGATTCCGGGCGTGAGCGATGCCAACGCGATCCTCGAGGAGCTTGGCAAGCCTGGCTCGCTTGAGTTCCAGCTTGAGGACGGCACGGTGGTGCTGACCGGCACACAGGTTGAGACGGCATCCGCCGCGACACAGCAGGACGATATGGGCAACAATGAGTATGTCGTCCAGCTTGAGCTGAATAAGGATGGTACGGAGGCCTTTGCGGAAGCCACCTCTGAGAATGTCGGCAATATTATCTACATCGTCTATGACGATGAGGTGATCAGCGCCCCGGTGGTGAACGAGGAGATCACGGGCGGCACAGCATATATCTCCGGTATGTCGAGCGCGGAGGAAGCCAAGAACCTCGCATCCTCGATCCGTATCGGTTCCCTCTCCCTCGAGCTCGAGGAGATCCGCTCGACGGTTGTCGGCGCACAGCTCGGTGAAAACGCGATCCGCACGAGCCTGATTGCAGGTGCGATCGGCATTGCGCTTATTATTCTCTTTATGATTGCTGTATATGCGCTCCCGGGTGTTGTGGCAGGCTTCTCCCTGCTGATTTATGTGGGGCTGACTCTGGTCTGCCTGAATGCGTTCGACCTGACGTTGACACTGCCGGGTATCGCAGGTATTATCCTGACCATCGGCATGGCGGTGGATGCGAACGTTATCATCTATGCGCGTATCCGCGAGGAGATTGCGGAGGGCAGGCCTGTCAAGGTGGCGATCCGCACCGGCTTCCAGAAAGCCATGTCCGCCATCCTCGACGGCAACATCACGACGCTGATCGCTGCCTTTGTGCTGAACCTGATGGGTACGGGGAGTGTCAAGGGCTTCGCGCAGACGCTGGCGCTTGGTATCGTTTTGTCGATGATCACGGCCCTGGTAATCTCGAGATTCATCATGTATTCCCTGTATGAGGTTGGGTTCCGGGATCCGAAATATTATGGCAAGGCGAAAGAGATCAAGACAATCGATTTCATCGGCAAACGCCGCCTGTTCTTCACGATTTCGATCGTGCTGATCCTGGTCGGCCCGGTGTTTATGGGGATCAATTCCGCCGCCGGCAAGGGTGCGCTGAACCTGAGCATGGATTTCAAGGGTGGTACGTCGACTAGCGTCATTTTCAACGAAGATATGTCGATCGAGCAGCTTGACGCTGATGTTAAGCCGCTTTTCCGCGATATCACAGGAGACGCGGAGATCCAGACACAGAAGGTGGCCGGTTCCAACGAGGTTTATATCAAGACACGTGTCCTGACGGTTGACGAGCGTGAGCAGGTCTCCGACGCAATCCAGGAGGCATATGGCATCGATAAAAAGTCCATCAACTTTGAGACAATCTCGTCTGTAGTCAGCAATGAGATGCGCCAGGATGCAGTGGTATCCGTCATCATTGCGGCCCTGTGTATGCTGGTGTACATCTGGTTCCGGTTCAAGGATATCCGCTTTGCGGGCAGCGCGGTGCTTGCCTTGCTGCATGATGTGCTTGTTGTATTTGGCTGCTATGCGGTGGTACGCATCTCTGTCGGCAATACGTTCATTGCCTGTATGCTGACAATCGTAGGCTACTCGATCAACGCGACGATCGTTATCTTTGACCGTATCCGTGAGAACCTGAAGTTCATGAAGACAGCTCCGTTGGCGGAGATCGTCAATACAAGTATCACACAGACGCTGACGAGAAGTATCTACACCTCGTTCACGACGTTCCTGAGCATCGCGATGCTCTACATTCTGGGCGTCGCGACGATCAAGGAGTTCGCGCTGCCGCTGATCGTTGGTATCGTGGCCGGCGGATATTCGTCGGTATGCGTGACGGGCGCCCTCTGGTACGTCATGAAGTCCCACGCAAAGAAAGCGTGAGCAGCCATCGCGGTGCGATCCGGAATGACGCGAACGGAACATATTAAAATCTGTGCCTCCGGGCGGATGCCTCCAAAGGATCTGCCCGGAGGTGTTTTATGCGCACGAGGGCGTGAGGAAGATAGCTGCCTGAAGGCAGCACGCCCTCGGCGCGGCGGATAGGGTCGATAGCTCTCCCCTATCCGATTGCGCACAGGGCGGATAGGGTCGATGGCTCTCCCCTGTCCGATTGTACACGGGGCATAGAGATACGGAGAAGAGAGATGGAAAATACGAAAAAACAGGAAAAATGGTTTGTCGCGGCGAAACGTGCGGATTTCCAGGCGATTGCGCAGCGTTTCGGGATCGACCAGGTGACGGCACGTCTGATCCGCAACCGCGGCGTTGTCGGCGACCAGGCTGTCGACGAGTATCTGAATGGCTCGCTGGAGTCTTTGCATGATCCGGGCCAGCTCAAGGGCTGCACGCAGGCGGCGCAGCTGCTGCTCCGGAAGATCCGTGCAGGGAAAAAGATCAGGATTATTGGCGATTATGATATCGATGGAGTGAATTCTTCTTATATATTATATCGTGGGATCAGCCGCCTCGGGGGGCAGGTTGACTACGAGATCCCAGACCGGATGAAGGATGGCTATGGCCTGAATATCCGCCTGATTGAGTTCGCCTGTGCGGAAGCAGTGGACACTGTGATTACATGTGACAACGGTATCGCGGCAATCGATGAGATCGCATATGCGAAAGAGAAGGGGCTGACTGTGATCGTGACAGACCACCATGAGCCACTTTACGAGGAGACAGGCATTTCCCGCAGCTATATCCTGCCTCCCGCCGATGTGCTCGTGAATCCGAAGCAGCCTGGCGATGCTTATCCGTACAAGAAGCTCTGCGGCGCGGCGGTCGCCTGGAAGGTGATCTGTGAGCTTTACCGCCTTGGCGGCATTGACGGTCGGGAGGCGGAGGATCTGCTTGCATTCGCAGGCTTTGCGACAGTCGGGGATGTCATGGATCTTGACGGCGAGAACAGGATACTTGTGAAAGAAGGGCTGAAGCGGCTGCATACGACTGACAATCTGGGGCTGCGCGCACTGATGGAAGCCTGCGGCCTTGCGCCGGATGCGGTCACTTCCTATCACATCGGATTTGTGCTTGGCCCCTGCATCAACGCGAGCGGGAGGCTCGACACGGCAAGGCGGTCGATGCGCCTGCTGTTGTCGGAGAACGCAGAGGAAGCGCGGGCACTCGCTGCGCAGCTGAAGGAGCTCAACGATGAGCGGAAGGCAATGACACAGGCCGCTGTGGATGAGGCTGCCGCGATGATTGAGGAGGGGGAGTACGGGCAGGACCGCGTACTGGTTGTCTATCTGCCGCAGTGCCATGAGAGTATTGCCGGGATTGTTGCCGGGAGACTGAGGGAGCGCTACTACAGGCCGACATTTGTCGTGACCGACGGGGAAGCCTGTGCGAAGGGATCCGGACGTTCGACCGAGAGCTACTCGATGTTCGAGGAGATGGTGAAATGCTCTGACCTGTTCCTGAAATTTGGAGGACATCCGATGGCGGCAGGCTTTTCACTGGAGAAGGAGCGCATCGGGGAAATGCGCCGACGTCTCAATGAGAACTGTACTTTGACACCGGAGCAGCAGATGGAGAGGGTATCGATCGATGTGCCAATGCCGATCGACTATATTTCCGAACGGCTGATCGCAGAGTTCTCCCTGCTTGAACCCTTTGGCAAGGGGAATGAAAAACCGCTGTTCGCTGAGGCCGGCATACAGCTCCTGGGCGCGAGGATCCTTGGGAAAAATGCGAACGTCCTGAAGCTGCGCGTCATGAACCGAGCCGGGCGTGTGATGGATGCGATGTGGTTTGGCGATCCGCAGGAGATCAGGGACTATCTGGAAGCGCGCTACGGGGAACAGAAGATGCAGGAACTGTTCCGGGGACGCAGCGAAGGAGTCACGCTGGATCTCGCGTATTATCCGTCCGTCAATGAGTATATGGGTCGGCGCTCCTTGCAGATCGTGATCCGGCACTACAAATGAGCAAGGAATCCAGGAACCTGTGAATTCAAATTTTCTTGACAAGCACCCATGGCGGTTTTAGAATATTTAAGATATATATTTACGACATACGACTTGGAGGAATGAAAAATGGCAGCACCTTATAATCACAGAGCCATTGAGGAGAAATGGAAAAAGAACTGGGAAGCGCACCCGGTGAATGTTGATGATGGTAAGAAACCGAAGTATTACTGCCTCGACATGTTCCCGTATCCGTCAGGCAACGGCCTGCATGTCGGACACTGGAGAGGCTACGTGATTTCCGACGTCTGGAGCCGTTACAAGCTGATGCAGGGTTATTACCTGATTCACCCGATGGGATGGGACGCGTTTGGCCTGCCCGCGGAGAACTATGCGATCAAGATGGGCGTGCACCCGGCCAAATCGACAGCCGAGAATGTGGCGAACATCAAGCGCCAGATCAACGATATCGCGGCAATTTATGACTGGGACCGTGAGGTCAATACGACCGATCCGGATTTCTACAAGTGGACCCAGTGGATTTTTGTAAAGATGTTCAAGGAGGGACTTGCCTACGAGAAGGAGTTCCCGATCAACTGGTGCCCGTCGTGCAAGACCGGCCTCGCGAACGAGGAGGTCGTCAATGGCTGCTGTGAGCGCTGCGGCTCGCCGGTGACCAAGAAGAACCTGCGCCAGTGGATGCTGCGCATCACGAAGTATGCGGACCGTCTGCTGAATGACCTCGATACGCTTGACTGGCCGGAGAAGGTCAAGAAGATGCAGTCTGACTGGATCGGCAAGTCCTATGGCGCTGAGGTAGATTTCCCGGTGGCAGGCCGCGACGAGAAGATCACAGTCTACACAACGCGCCCTGATACGCTCTATGGAGCCACCTTTATGGTGCTCGCGCCGGAGCATGCGCTTGCCGCGTCCCTAGCGACCGATGAGACGAGGGAGGCTGTTGAGAAGTATATTTACGACGCTTCGATGAAGTCAAACGTGGACCGCATGCAGGATAAAGAGAAGACGGGCGTCTTCACAGGCAGCTATGCGGTCAATCCGCTGAATGGCGCGGAGATACCGATCTGGCTGTCGGATTACGTACTCGCCGATTATGGCACGGGCGCGATCATGTGCGTACCGGCCCATGATGACCGTGACTTTGAGTTTGCGAAGAAGTTCCATATCCCGGTCGTCCAGGTCATTGCGAAGGACGGCAGGGAGATCGAGAATATGACGGAGGCGTACACGGAGGCTTCCGGCACGATGATCAATTCCGGAGAGTGGAACGGCATGGAATCTGCTGTGCTCAAGAAGGAGGCTCCACACATCATCGAGGAGCGAGGCCTCGGCCGGGCGACCGTGAATTACAAGCTGCGTGACTGGGTATTCTCCCGCCAGCGCTACTGGGGCGAACCGATCCCGATCATCCACTGTCCGCACTGCGGCAATGTGCCGGTGCCGGAGGAGGAGCTGCCTCTGCGCCTGCCGGAGGTAGAGTCCTATGAGCCGACCGGCACGGGAGAGTCACCGCTGGCGGCGATCGACGAGTGGGTGAACTGCAAGTGCCCGGTTTGCGGCGCAGATGCGAAGCGTGAGACGAATACGATGCCGCAGTGGGCAGGCTCGTCGTGGTATTTCCTGCGCTACGTTGACAACAAGAATGACAAGGAGCTCGTATCGAAGGAGAAGGCTGACAAATACCTGCCGGTCGATATGTACATCGGCGGCGTAGAGCACGCAGTGCTTCACCTGCTGTATTCGCGCTTTTACACGAAGTTCCTGTATGATATCGGTGTGATCGACTTCGAGGAGCCGTTCCACAAGCTGTTCAACCAGGGGATGATCACCGGCAAGAACGGCATCAAGATGAGCAAGTCGAAGGGCAATGTCGTGTCGCCGGATGACCTGGTGCGCGATTATGGCTGTGATTCTCTGCGTATGTATGAGCTGTTCGTCGGGCCGCCTGAGCTCGATGCTGAGTGGGACGACCGGGGGATCGACGGCGTATACCGCTTCCTCAACCGTTTCTGGAAGCTTGCTTCCGACAGCCATGAGGCGAATGTCGCTGAGACGAAGGAAATGGTGAAGCTGCGTCACAAGCTTGTATACGATATCACGCAGCGCCTTGAGAGCTTCAGCCTGAACACGGTGATCTCTGGCTTCATGGAGTACAACAACAAGCTGATGGAGGTCGCGAAGAAGGAAGGCGGCATCGACAGGGAGACCATTGAGACCTTTATCCGCCTGCTGGCGCCGTTCGCCCCGCATATTACAGAGGAGCTCTGGGAGATGTACGGCCATACGGATTCTGTATTCCACACAGGCTGGCCGACCGCCGATGAGGAAGCGATGAAGGATGACGAGATCGAGATCCCGGTGCAGATCAACGGCAAGACGAAAGCCGTGATCACGGTTCCGGCTGACATCTCGAAGGAGGATGCGCTCGCGAAGGGCAGGGAAGCGCTCGCAGGCAAGCTGACCGGCACGGTCGTGAAGGAGATCTATGTGCCGAAGAAGATCGTGAATATCGTGCAGAAGCAGGGAAGCTGATGCGGATTGCCGTTGAGTAATACACTGGAAAGGAGCATTACAAGAATGAAGAAATTAGGATTTGGTCTGATGAGGCTTCCATTGATGAACCCGGACGATCCGAAGAGCATTGACAAACCGCAGGTCTGTCGGATGGCGGATTTGTTCCTGGAGCGCGGATTCACTTATTTTGACACGGCATATATGTACCACGAGTCTGAGAGCGAGCGTGTGGTGAAGGATGTGCTGATGACGCGCGTTGACCGCAGCTGTTATACGCTGGCATCGAAGCTTCCGGTGTCTATGCTGAAGGAAGAGGCGGATGTAGAGCGCATTTTCAACGACCAGCTGGCAAAGACAGGGGCGGATTATTTCGATTATTACCTGCTGCATGCGCTGAGCAGCAATAATTATGAGACGGCGCAGCGACTGGACTGCTTTGACTTTGTGATGCAGAAAAAGGCTGAGGGAAAGGTGCGCCATTTCGGATTTTCCTTCCATGATAGCGCTGAAATGCTGGACCGCATCCTGACGGATCACCCGGAGGTTGAGTTTGTGCAGCTGCAGATCAATTACCTGGACTGGGAGGATGCGAAGGTACAGTCGCACAAGTGCTACGACATTGCGGTAAAGCACGGCAAGAAGGTGGTCGTGATGGAGCCGGTGAAGGGCGGTACCTTGGCGAAGCTCCCGGAGAAGGCGGAGAGGCTGTTGCGCGGGGTGCATCCGGACTGGTCGAATGCGTCGTGGGCGGTGCGGTTCGCTGCAAGCCTGGAGAATGTCATGGTCGTGCTGAGCGGTATGTCTTCGATGGAGCAGATGGAGGACAACTCTTGGTATATGCAGGATTTTACTCCGCTGACTGAGGAGGAGAAGAAGGTGCTGGAGCAGGTCGTGGAGATCATCCATGAAATGGCAAAGATCCCATGTACGGCGTGCCGGTACTGCGTGGAGGGATGTCCGCAGCAGGTCGCGATCCCGGAATATTTTGCATTGTATAATGAGGAACTGGCCGATCGGGGTAACCCGGTACATAAGCAGAGCTATGAGCAGCTCTCAAAGGAACACGGGAAAGCATCTGATTGTGTGGAGTGCGGCCAGTGCGAGGGCATCTGCCCGCAGCATCTGAAGGCGATCAGCTGGCTGAAGAAGGTCGCGGAGACGTTTGAAAAATAAGGTTTTCTGCATCCTGCGAAAACGTTCACGGCAGAAACACCAAAATGCGATGATTTCATTTTTCCTTCTTTTCATTATTATCAACAACAAACAGAATGTTTTTTAAAATTTTTTGGAAAAAAGCACTATACAAATGGAAAAATTGTGCTATAATGAATCTATGTTACATTATTGAATGTGCACAAACAAAGCGGGCGGTACAGTGGCTGCCGTCCGCTCAAGAAAGAGAGGGAAAAGCATGAAGAAAAAGATGATCAGGAGACTTCTGGCATTGACACTTTCCGCGTCGATGCTGGCTGGGGGGGCTGTTTCAGCTCTTGCAGAGGAGACGGTTGAGAGCCTTCCGAGGAATGAGACGCTGTATTTCGCAGGACAGCAGTGGGGCTCGGTAAATGACTACAACCCGCTTTCCGCGAATTCCAACAACGCAATGGTTCTTTCACAGAATGATATCGCGCGTGTGTTGGTGTATGAGACGCTGTTTATGTGGAATCCGCTTGACGGCCAGATGTACCCGCTGCTCGCGGCAGATCAGCCTGAGTGGGATGAGGGGCAGACCGCCCTTACCGTGACGCTGAACCCGGATGCGAAGTGGTCAGATGGCACGCAGGTGACGGCGGCTGATGTAGCTTTCACATTCCAGTTCAATATGGACAACCAGTCTTCGGCCGGCGTGGATATGCAGAATTACATTGAGTCCGTGGAGGCTGTTGACGACCTGACCGTTGTCTTCCACGCGAAGCTGAATGACGAGGGCAAGGCTGTGAACCCGCTCCAGGTCATGGCTTATATGCCGAAGCAGTACATCTGCCAGAAGGCTTATCTTGAGACCGTGGCAGAGAGGAACAATAATGACGCAGAGGCGATCAAGCTTGATACGATGGAAGACCTCGTAGCTTCCGGCCCGTACAAGCCGTATATCGACAACGACCAGCAGGTAGTCCTGATCCGTGATGACAATTACTGGGGCCAGGCAGAGTCCATGTGGGGCAAGCTTCCGGCGCCGAAGTATATCGCGCACACGATTTACAAGGACAATCCGGCAGGCCAGACCGCTCTCAGCCAGGGCGAGGTAGATGTCTGCCAGCAGTTCATCACCGATATCCAGAAGATGTGGGAAGAGCAGGATCTCCCGGTTTCCACTTATCTTGACGAGGCTCCGTATGGCCTGTGCCTGACGATGCCGACGATGTTCTTCAATACGGAAGTGAACGGCCTTGACCAGGTAGCGGTCCGCAAGGCGATCGCGATGGCGGTTGATTACGACCAGATTATTGCATCCGCTATGTCCGGGCAGTCCCCGACATTTGACGAGGTGCCGCGTTCCCTGATGAACCCGACCGAGGCTGAGCAGGCCCTGGTTGATAACGATGCTTTGGAAGAGTACCGCTGGGATAATGCAGATGTTGACGGTGCGATCGCGCTCCTTGATGAGGCAGGTATTGTTGATACCGACGGCGACGGCATCCGTGAGTACAACGGCGAGAACCTCTCCTACAAGGCAGAGTGCCCGACCGGCTGGACAGACTGGAACGCGTCGATGGAGATCGTAGCGGCGGCTGGTAAGAATATCGGCATCGATATCCAGACCTACTTCCCGGAGGCTTCCACATATTATGATGATTTCACGACAGGCAACTTTGATATCGCTATGTGGTCCGGCCCAGGTTCATCTGTTGCGAACCCGTATATGAGAGCCATGTTTGCCCTGAGCTCCTCTTACAATGACCTTGAGGTGAACTGGAGCGGCAACTTCGGCCACTATACAAATGAGAGGGCGGACGAGATCCTTGATCTCATCCCGTATGAGACAGACACTGAGGTTCTGAAGAGCTATTACACAGAGCTTTCCAAGATCCAGCTTGAGGATTGCCCGAATGTGTCCCTGATGTACAGGCCGCAGGTATTCCACGCTGTAAATGAGAGCGTGTGGACGGGATTCCCGATGCAGGACGATGGCACCAATATTCCTCCGCTTGACTGCACAGACGGCTACGGCATCGCAGCTCTGTACAATCTGACATTAGTGGAAGAGTAATGAAGAGATAAAACAGCATATGATGCAGGGAAGGGCCGGGGCCAGATTGGCCCCGGCCCTTCCCTCATGTGCACGCGGGCGGACAGGGCTGACGAATCTCCCCTGTTCCGGCTCATTATCATTACTCTGTACAAAAGGGGGAATCACGTATGAAAGGATTAAAAAAGTATTATGGGCAGAAGCTGCTCTGGTATTTCCTGACACTTATTTTTGCGGTTGTGCTGAACTTTGTCCTGCCGCGTATGATGCCCGGCGACCCGGTGTCGGCGATCGCATCCGGTGCAGTGAGCGGTATGACGGACGCAACCGCGATCCAGAAGGTCTATGAGGACTATGCGGAGAAATTCGGGATCAACGACCCGATTGTGGTGCAGTTCTGGAACTGGCTGAAGAATGCGGTCCGCGGCGATTTCGGGACCTCTTTCAGCCAGTATCCGAGGACTGTGGCCGATATCCTGGCGAATTCCGTCGGATGGACGGTCGCGCTCCAGCTGCCTGCGATCATAGTCGGGTGGTTGCTCGGCAATATCCTCGGGGCCATAGCCGCCTACATCAAGGGAGCCTGGGACAAGGTTGTGCTCCCGGTATCTCTGTTTATCAGCAATATCCCGGCATTCGGCATGGCGACGATCCTCCTGTTCTTCTTTGCCATCCGCCTGAAATGGCTGCCCGCGAGCGGAGCCTATGGCTTTGACCTGCTGCCGAGCGCGAGCTGGACCTTTGTGAAGTCCGTGATCATCCACTATCAGCTCCCGTTTTGGTCGATTGTCCTGATCACGATCGGCGGGCAGGCGGTCGGTATGCGTTCTATGTCGATCTATGAGCTGAACGCTGATTACGTCAAGTACAGCCGTTTCCTCGGCATCAAGGACCGCAAGATCGTCTTCTATGTATTCCGCAACGCAATGCTTCCGCAGATCACCGGCCTGGCGCTGTCGCTCGGCACGATGATGGGCGGCGCACTCGTCTCTGAGATGATTTTCAGCTACCCGGGGCTTGGCATGACATTGTTCTCGGCAGTCAGTGCGCGTGATTATCCGCTGCTTTCCGCCTGCACCCTGATCATTACGTTGATGGTGCTGCTGGCGAATCTGCTGGTAGAGCTGGTTTACGGTGTCATCGACCCGCGTGTCAAGGCAAACCAGCAGGATTAGAAGGAGGGACGGACATGAAGAATACACTGAAACAGGTTTTCCATTCCGGGAAATTTCTGACCGGGTTTATTATTTTTGTAGCAATCCTCCTGACAATCTTTATTTATCCGCTGGTTGTGACGACCGATCCGCTGGCTATGATCGGGCAGGGCAATTTCTTCCCGCCCGGGAAATACGTGGCGATTTCGGATGTGGTTGGCACGAACAATACTTACAAGCTCAATGTCGATATGTCGGCGGCCAATATTGAATCGAAGCTGGATATGGACACCCGTGCCCTGATGGCGGATTGGCTTGAGAAGTACGGGGAGGTCGATATTTCTGAAATTGATGTGACGGATGCGGAGGGGCTGATCCAGCTCTGGGAGGAGCATTATGATTCTTCGAATCCTCAGAAGGGCCTGACTGTCGCAAAGAAAAAGAAATATATCCGCCTGAACAACGAGATCGATGGCATCCTGGATGATGCAGGCGTGATTATTGCAAAAGAAGATGAGGAGACCGGCGAGCTGGAAGTATCGGCTGAATATGACAGCCAGCAGTTTGTGCGCTCGGCGGATCTGGACAATACCCAGACATTCGTCCTCGGCACGGATAATTTCGGGCGTGATGTCCTGACCGAGCTGATTTCCGCGACGAAGAGCTCGCTTGGCATCGGTATCATCGCCGGTATCATCGCGACGCTGATCGGCCTGATGCTCGGGCTGCTGGCCGGTTATGTCGGAGGGTTTGTAGATAATCTGATCATGTTCGTCACGAACCTGTTCACGGTCATCCCGTCCTTCGTGCTGCTGGTCCTGATCAGCTACAGCGTTGACAAATCGGCGCGCGGCACGACGATGGTGGCGCTGCTGATCGGCATCACATCATGGCCGTGGACGACGCGTTCTGTCCGTTCCCAGGTCATTTCACTGCGCAACCGCGACCATGTGAACTTGTCCAAGCTATCCGGGCACAGTATGCTCCGGATTGTCCTGACGGACATCCTTCCATACATTGCTTCCTATGTGGTAATGGCATTTATCCTCCAGATTTCTTCGGGGATTCTCTCGGAGGCGCAGCTGTCCATGCTCGGCCTTGGCCCGGCGACGACTGATGTGGCGACACTTGGCCTGATGATGAACTGGGCGACCCAGTTTGCCGCGCACACGAACGGCTCGTGGTGGGCATATTTCCCGGTGATTCTTGTCATTGCCCTGATTTCGTTCTCACTGAACCTGATGAATACCGGGCTTGACCAGGTATTTAATCCGCAGCTAAGAGATTAAGGAAGGAGGCAGAGTTATGGGAAAAGTAATGCTTGAAGTAAACAATCTGAAAACAAAATATATAACCCGCTTTCATGAAGATGTATATGCGGTAGACGGCGTATCGCTGAAGATTGAAGAGGGCAAATCCCTTGGCGTTGCCGGTGAATCCGGCTGCGGCAAATCGACGCTGGCTCTGTCCCTGATGGGTTATTATTTCGCCCCTCTGCACTATATCAGCGGAGACATTATCGTGGACGGCAAGACCATATCCGGTATGAAGCCGGACATCGTGCGCAAGACCATCCTCGGCAATGAGATCGCCTACATCCCGCAGGCAGCCATGAATGCGCTGAACCCGACACAAAAGATTATCCGTTTTGTCGAGGACGTCATCCATGCGCATGACCCGAAGGTGTCCAGGAAGGATATTTATGACCTGGCGAGGAAACGTTTTGAGATTCTCGGCCTGCCGGAATCTGTGCTGCAGAAGCACGCGGTGGAGCTGTCCGGCGGCATGAAGCAGCGTACCGTCATCGCGATCTCGACGATCCTCTCCCCGAAGGTGCTGATCGCGGACGAGCCGTCCTCTGCACTTGATGTCACGTCGCAGAAAATGGTTATCAAGATGATGCGCGACCTGATGGAGAAGGGCTTTATCAAATCTATGATTTTTATAACGCATGAGCTGCCGCTGCTGTACAACGTGACCGATGACATTATGGTTATGTATGCAGGACAGATCGTAGAGCGCGGCACAGCGAAGGAGATGGTCTTCGACCCGCTGCATCCATACTCAAAGGGGCTGATGGGTTCGATTATCGTCCCGGAGGAGGGCGTCAGGGATCATAAGCTGACTGCGATCCCGGGTACGCCGCCAAACCTCAAGCATCCGCCGGAAGGCTGCCGCTTTGCGGAACGCTGCCAGTACGCGACGCCGACCTGTAAGGGTATGCAGCCGGATGTGAAGGAGCTTGAGAACGGGCGGGCTTACCGCTGCCTGATGTCGGAGAAAAGGATCAGGGAGGTGTATGGGAGTGAGCAATGAGAAGAAAGAAATGAAACCCTGCCTGACCGGCAGAGGCGTGACAAAGGTATTTGGATTCGGTGACAAAAAGACAGTTGCCGTCGACCACGTTGATTTTGATTTCCATGAGGGTGAGTTTGTCTCGATTGTCGGCGAGTCCGGCTCCGGCAAGACGACGCTCTCGAAGATGCTGCTCGGCCTGATCAGCGTCACAGAGGGGCAGATCGATTTCCAGGGGAAGCCGCGCGATATCTCGAGCGGCAGGAAAAAGAAGGAGTACTGGAAGGGGATCCAGGCGATTTTCCAGGATCCGTTTTCATCCTACAATATGTTCAACCGTATCGACTCGGTGCTGCTCGATTGCATCAATATGCGCGGGGAGCGGGGGCTGCCGTACGAGAAAAAGTTCGAGATGATGACGGAGGCGTGCAGCTTCGTCAACCTGAAGTTCGCGGAGCTGACGAACAAGTATCCGTTCGAGCTTTCCGGCGGGCAGATGCAGAGGCTGATGATCGCGCGTATCTTCCTGCTGAAGCCGAAGATCCTGCTTGCCGACGAGCCGACCTCGATGATCGATGCGTGCTCGCGGGCGACGATTCTTGATATGCTGCTGAAGCTGCGCGATGAGATCAATATGACGATCATTTTTATCACACACGATATCGGGCTGGCATACTATGTGTCGGATACGGTGTACATCATGGAGCACGGCAGATTCGTGGAGTCCGGCCCGGCCGACAAGGTGATCCTGCATCCGGAGGCTCCGTACACGAAGCGGCTGATCACGGATGTGCCGAAAATCTATGAGGAGTGGGATCTGAGTACGGTATAATCGGAGGATGGAAAGATGAGAGAGAAAGAACTGGGTGAGCTTCTGGCGGATATGTCCCTGGAAGAGAAGGTTGGCCAGATGGTGCAGGTGGTCGGTGGATTTTTTACAGAGGATGCGACGGCCACCGGACCGATGCAGGAGATGGGGCTCACACAGGAGCTGATGGGGCAGGTCGGTTCCGTGCTGGGGACTTACGGAGCGGATGCTGTGAAGAAGATCCAGAGAAAATATATGGAACAGCAGCCGCACCACGTCCCGCTGCTGTTCATGCTCGACGTGATCAACGGCTTTCGCACGGTGTTCCCGATCCCGCTCGGGCAGGGGGCGACATTTGAGCCGGAATTGTCAGAGAGGTGCGCGCAGGCGGCCGCAAAAGAGGCCGCGGCAAGCGGTGTGCATGTGACGTTTGCGCCTATGACCGACCTCGTGCGTGACGCGAGATGGGGCAGGGTCATGGAGTCAACCGGCGAGGACCCGTATCTGAACAGCCTGTTCTGCGCGGCGATGGTCAGGGGCTTCCAGGGGGATGATCTCAGTGGAAAAGGGAACATTGCGGCCTGCGTGAAGCATTTCGCAGGCTACGGCGGCGCGACCGCGGGCCGGGATTACAATACGGTCGAGCTCTCCGACCATACGCTGAGGGAGTTCTATCTCCCGTCGTACAAGGCAGGGATCGACGCAGGCGCGGCGCTCGTGATGACCTCGTTCAATACGCTGGGCGGCGTCCCGTCCACAGGAAATCAATATCTGATGCGCGATATCCTGCGTGATGAATTTGGCTTTGACGGGGTGCTGATCTCCGACTGGGCGGCGATCGAGGAGATGATTTACCACGGTTACTGTGCAGACAGGCGGGAGGCGGCGAAGCGCGCGGCGGCGACTGGCGTCGATATCGATATGATGACCGGCTGCTATGCGGAGAACCTCTGCGCTCTGGTGCGAAGCGGCGAGATCCCGGAGAAGTCTGTGGATGAGGCTGTCCGGCGGATCCTGAGCCTGAAGAACAGGCTCGGCCTGTTCGAGAATCCGTACAAGGATGCGGACAGTGAGCTCGAGAAGGAAGTGATCCTCTGCAGCGCACACAGGGAGCTGGCACGCGAGGCGGCTGTGAAATCCTTTGTCCTTCTGAAAAATGAAGGGGCTTTGCCGCTTCAGAAAGAAAAGAAGACGGCGTTTATCGGGCCGTATGTGGACAATCGGAACCTGATGGGTTCGTGGTCGTTCATCGGGAAGCCGGAGGATGTGCGGACGCTGCGCGAGACGGTTGCCGGAAGGTTCGGCGCAGGCGCGCAGGCAGAGCGGCCGGATGCTTCGGCGGACGGCAGGATCTCATTCCATTCAGGCAGCCCGGTGCTCGGCAATTCCATGAAGGTAGAGGGCTTCCTTGGAGGGGCGGAGGAGCTGTGCAGTGACGAGGAGGCCGAAGCCATGCTCGCGGAGGCCGTAGCTGCCGCAAAGGCCGCGGACCAGGTGGTCCTTGCTCTTGGAGAACATTATCTGCAGTCAGGAGAGGCAAAGAGCAGCGGCGTCATCAGCCTGCCGGAAATCCAGCTCCGGCTGTTCCGCGAGGTCTGCGCAGCCAATGATAACGTGGCGGTGGTGCTCTTTTCGGGCAGGCCGCTCGACCTGCGCGAGATTTCACAGAAAGCGAAAGCCATTCTGGAGGTCTGGTGGCCGGGCACAGAGGGCGCGGAAGCGATCGCAGACGTCCTCTATGGAGAGAGCAGCCCGTCCGGCAAGCTGCCGATGAGTTTCCCGTATTGTGTGGGGCAGGCGCCGGTGCATTATAATGAGTATTCGACCGGCAGGCCGCACCATCCGGAGACAGACAAGGATTTCTACCGCTCCAGATATCTTGATATCCCGAACAGGCCGCTGTATCCGTTCGGCTATGGCCTTACCTATACGTGCTTTTCCGTATCGCCCGTGGAGCTTGACCGCAATGAAATGACGCGGGATGGCCGTATTACAGCGCGGGTGACAGTGAAAAATACGGGCGGCCGCCCGGGGACGGAGACGGTTCAGCTCTATCTGCATGATATCGCAGCCAGCATCGTCCGCCCGGTGCGCGAGCTCAAGGCATTCCAGAAGGTGGAGCTGCGTCCCGGCGAGGAGCGTGAGGTCACCTTTGCCATCACGGAGAAGGAACTCGTGTTCCTGACGGAGAACGGGCGCTGGGAGAGCGAGCCGGGGGAATTTGAAGTGTTCATTGGAAACGACAGCACGACAGAGAATGCCGGGAGGTTCCGCCTGCTGTAAGAATAGTTTAGTTTGGCAGGACGGACGAGAAGTACGCCGGGTCTAAGGAGTCAGTCATGACGCTCCTCATCTTCGTACCGCTCGCAGAACCGTGCCGC
>CAYRKA010000009.1:0-33869 GCA_964424785.1 uncultured Lachnospiraceae bacterium
AATCCATGCAGGTGTGGATTTTTTCCTGACAGAAAATTTTGCCATTGCAGCGAGGGGGAGGTCAGGCGTTATCTGCATCGGATCAGCCGTCCGCTGCTTGACCGTATTGACCTGCACGCGACAGCGCAGCAGATCCCATATGAAGAGTTGACGGGAGGAAGCAACTCAGAGGAGACAACGGAACAGATCAGGGAGCGTGTGTTGCGCGCCCATGAGATCCAGATGGAGCGTTACCGGGGCAGCCCGTACAATTTTAACGCGCAGCTCCCTGCATCTGCTCTCGCGCGTTACTGCACACTCGGCGAGGAAGAGGAGCGGCATATGAAACAGATTTATGAACATAAGCATCTGACAGCCCGCTCTTATCACAAGCTGATCCGCACTGCGCGTACGATCGCTGATCTCGATGGCAGCGTGCGGATTGGGCTGCGCCATTTAAGCGAGGCAGTTTTGTACAGGCCGTCCGAGTATTTTATGTCATAGGAAACTGCGCCTCCTATGGCACAAAACGCTCCGCGCGGAACGCATTGCAGCGGATTCTTATTTTTTCTGCATGGTGGTATGGGAGGAGGTTACCTATGGAATTATACTGGGAATGGCTTTGCAGCATTCCGGGAATTTATCATACGCAGCAGGAGATCCTGCTGAGATGCTTCGGGACACCTCAGGGCATCTGGGAGGCTTCAGATCAGGAGCTTACCCATCTTGAGAAGCACGGCTGCCAGTTTGTACAGCGAGTCCGCGCCTTTCGCCAAAGTAGTTCTCCCAATGAAATCAGGAATGCCCGGGAGGGGTTGGGAATACAATTTATCAGCAGCGTACATGAGGATTTCCCGGAGAAGCTGCTGACACTCAGCGATTGCCCGTACGGCTTGTTTTATAAGGGCAGACTGCCGGATGGAGAACGGCGTGCGGCTGCGGTCGTCGGAGCCCGGATGTGTACGCCGCGCGGCAAAAGATTTGCCGAGCAGATTGCCCGCCATCTGGTCTGGGCCGGAGGGCAGGTGGTGAGCGGGGCAGCTTATGGGATTGACGGGGCTGCCCAGTGGGCTGCAGCGGAACAGGGAGGCGCGAGCTATGCGGTGCTTGGCTGCGGGGCGGACCAGTGTTATCCTGCTGCCCATGCGCCGCTGCTGGAGCGCCTCGTGGAATGCGGCGGCGGTATCATTTCAGAGCTGCCACCAGGTACACCTCCGCTGAAGTCCCATTTCCCGCTGCGCAACAGGATTATCAGCGGGCTTTCTGACCTGGTGATCGTTGTGGAGGCTCGCCTGCGCAGCGGATCGCTGATCACAGCGGGATATGCGGCGGAACAGGGCCGCAGCGTCATGGCTGTACCGGGCAGGCCGGAGGATGACCTGAGCGCCGGATGCAATGAACTGATAGCTCTCGGAGCCGATATTATATTGTCAGCAGACGAGCCTGCAAGTATGCTATTTCCAGACTATAAAGGAGAAGAGAATCAATTATCGGAAAACATAGCACTTGCACCGACTGAAAAATTAGTGTATAGTAGTCTCGGTTTGCATACAAAAAGTTTGTGGGAATTGGAAGAAAGTACGTCCCTGACGATCCCGGAGCTTAGCGACATTCTGCTGTCACTTGAATTCAAGGGTCTGGTGAGGGAGACGGAACGGAATTATTATACAAGAATGAAATAGTGATGTTTCGTGGAGGTAGTCGCTATGCCAAAATATCTGGTGATTGTGGAGTCGCCTGCAAAAGTTAAAACGATCAAGAAATTTCTGGGTACCAACTATGAGGTGCTTGCGTCAAACGGACATATCCGTGACCTCCCCAAGAGCCGCATGGGGATTGATGTGGAGCATGGCTATGAGCCAAAATATATCACGATCCGCGGCAAAGGCGATATCCTGGCTACGCTACGCAAAGCGGTAAAAAAAGCGGACAAGGTATATCTGGCAACCGACCCGGACCGTGAGGGGGAGGCGATCTCATGGCATCTGGCGGAGGCGCTGAAGCTGGATGAGAAAAAGCAGAAAAGGATTACATTCAATGAGATCACGAAGAGCGCGGTGAGGGAATCCCTGAAGCACGCGCGGACAATTGATATGAATCTTGTCGATGCACAGCAGGCACGCCGTATCCTGGATCGTATGGTCGGATACCGGATCAGCCCGCTGCTGTGGCAGAAGGTAAAGCGGGGCCTGAGCGCAGGGCGTGTGCAGTCGGTGGCGCTGCGTATTATCGGTGACCGTGAGGATGAAATTAACGCGTTTATCCCGCAGGAGTTCTGGACGATGGATGCACTGCTTCTGGCAGACGGAGAGAAGAAGCCGCTGTCAGCAAAATTTTATGGCAAAGACAAGAAGCTGACAATTGGCTCAAAGGAGGAGCTTGACGGGATACTGGAGGCTCTCCGGGGAGCTGAGTACATCGTAGAGGAAGTAAAAAAGGGAGAGCGTACACGCAAGCCGCCGCTTCCGTTTACGACGAGTACGCTGCAGCAGGAGGCTGCCAATGTGTTGAATTTTTCGACGCAGAAGACGATGCGGATCGCGCAGCAGCTTTATGAGGGTATAGACCTGAAAGGCAGTGGCACGGTCGGCCTGATCACATATCTTCGTACCGATTCCACACGTATATCAGATGAAGCGGACCAGACGGCACGCACATGGATCAGCAGCCGGTACGGTGCGGAATACGCTGCACCGAAGAGCAGGGCGCAAAACAGCGGCAGGAAGATCCAGGACGCTCACGAGGCGATCAGGCCGACCGATATTACACGGCTACCGGCCTCAGTCAAGGAGTCTCTCGGACGGGACCAGTTCCGCCTGTATCAGCTGATCTGGAAACGGTTCGTCGCGAGCAGGATGACCCCTGCGGAATACGAGACGACGGCGGTCAGGATTGGCGCCGCCGGTTATCGGTTTACCGTCTCCGCATCGAAGCTTGTTTTTGAAGGCTTTCGTTCCGTTTATACGGAGAGCGGGGAAGATAAGGAGGAGAATAATGTCATCAGCTGCAGCCTTGAAGAGGGCATGAAGCTTCAGTTGAAGAGCATTGATACACAGCAGCATTTTACGCAGCCGCCTGCGCATTATACGGAGGCATCCCTCGTACGCACACTCGAGGAGCTTGGGATCGGCCGTCCGAGCACATATGCACCGACGCTCACGACGATCATTGCACGTCGTTACGTCGCGAAAGAGAATAAGAACCTCTATATGACGGAGCTTGGCGAGGTCGTCAACAATATTATGAAAGAAGCGTTTCCGAGCATCGTCGACGTGAATTTTACGGCGAATCTCGAGTCCCTGCTTGATTCGATCGGCGATGGATCGATTCCATGGAAGACTGTTGTTGAGAATTTCTATCCCGATCTTGACGAAGCGGTCACGCAGGCGGAAAAGACGCTTGAAAAGGTGAAGATCGAGGATGAGGTGTCTGATGTCGTCTGCGAGGAGTGCGGCCGCAATATGGTGATCAAATATGGCCCGCACGGCAGGTTCCTTGCCTGTCCGGGTTTCCCGGAGTGCCGGAACACGAAGCCTTACCTCGAGAAGATCGGTGTGCCATGTCCGAAATGCGGCAAAGAGCTTGTGATCCGCAAGACGAAGAAGGGGCGCAGGTATTTTGGTTGTGAGGGCAGCCCGGATTGTGATTTTATGTCCTGGCAGAAGCCGTCGCTGCAGAAGTGTCCCGAATGCGGCGGATATATGGTAGAAAAGGGAAACAAACTTGTATGCGCGGATAAGTTATGTGGATACCTATGCGCAAAAACAGACTAATTCTGCCTGGAGTATGTGTAAATATACATTAAATATTCAGAAAGTACGTTGATTTTCTGAAAACTATGTGCTAATATAAAAAATAACAGGAGAAGTAAGGGCACATAGGAGGTTTGTGATGAGTGTACAACTGTTAGACAAGACCAGGAAAATTAATCAGCTGTTACATAACAACAATACCAGCAAGGTTGTTTTTAATGATATTTGTGACGTGCTGACCGGTATCCTGAATTCCAATATTCTTGTGATCAGCCGGAAGGGAAAGGTGCTGGGTGTTGGGCTGTGTGACGGTATCGAGGAGATTAAGGAACTGATCGTTGACAGAGTGGGCGGCTTCATTGATCCGATGCTGAATGAACGGCTTCTCGGGGTCCTTTCTACAAAGGAAAATGTAAATCTTGAGACACTTGGATTTGTGGGAGAGAATGTCAGAAAATATCAGGCGATTATTAATCCGATTGATATTGCCGGTGAGCGCCTTGGGACGGTGTTTATGTACAAGTACGGCAGCCAGTATGAGATTGACGATATTATTCTCAGTGAATACGGGACAACGGTAGTAGGACTGGAGATGATGCGTTCAGTCAACGAAGAGAATGCGGAGGAGAACCGGAAGATCCAGATTGTCAAATCAGCGATCAGCACGTTATCATTCTCCGAGCTGGAGGCAATTATCCATATTTTTGACGAGCTGGATGGTACGGAGGGAATCCTTGTTGCCAGCAAGATCGCCGACCGGGTGGGAATCACACGTTCCGTGATTGTCAATGCACTTCGCAAGTTTGAGAGTGCAGGTGTCATTGAGTCGCGTTCGTCCGGCATGAAAGGCACATACATTAAGGTGCTGAACGATGTGGTTTTCGATGAACTGGAGGAGATTCGGAAAAGTAAGAATCTTTAAAGCGAAGCAGACAGGAGCCAGAGGGATTCAGAATGTACTAGGAATCCCGGTATATGAGATTTTACAAAGAGCAGGCAACAGAAGCTGCCGCAATGTATGTGACAGGATCATGTGAAGTCCGGCATATATTGTGGCAGTTTTTTTATGCGCACAGGGCGGATAGGGTCGGTGAGACTGCACTATCCGATTGCACAGACTTGCAAGCGGTATTATGCCGCAATTGCGTGAGCGGATATAATATCAAAAAACAGAATTAGTAAGAATACAGGAGTATTCTTTAGAATTTAAAAGGATATCTGAAAAAAATCAGGAAAATATGGAAATCTATGAAGTTGCATTCTTTACATATTTTCACTAATATAAGGATGTTCGTTAGCACTCGGCCTTAATGAGTGCTAACAAATAGAAGCGAGATCTATCATCTAAGGAGGAATCAGATATGAAGTTAGTACCGTTGGGCGACAGAGTTGTACTGAAACAATTTGAGGCAGAAGAGACGACGAAATCGGGGATTATCCTGACGACGAAGACGCAGGAGAAGCCGCTTGAGGCCGAAGTAATTGCAGTAGGACCGGGCGGAGTGGTTGATGGCAAGGAAGTGACGATGCAGGTCAAGGCCGGAGATAAGGTAATCTACTCAAAATACGCAGGCAACGAGGTTAAGCTCGGCGAGGAAGAGTATATCGTCGTAAAGCAGAGCGATATTCTGGCGATCGTTGAGGACTAATACAGAATAAAAAACAGGAGGCTGATTATTATGGCAAAGGAAATCAAATACGGCGCTGACGCAAGAGCAGCACTTGAGTGTGGAGTAAATAAACTGGCTGATACGGTTCGCGTGACACTTGGGCCGAAGGGCAGAAATGTAGTGCTTGACAAGCAGTTTGGTTCACCGCTTATCACAAACGACGGCGTGACGATTGCGAAAGAGATCGAGTTTGAGGACTCGTTCGAGAACATGGGCGCACAGCTCATCAAGGAAGTTGCTTCCAAGACAAATGATGTGGCCGGAGATGGTACGACGACCGCTACTGTGCTTGCGCAGGCGATGGTAAACGAGGGGATGAAGAACTTGGCTGCCGGCGCGAACCCGATTGAGCTGAGAAAAGGTATGAAAAAGGCTACCGAAGCTGCTGTAGAGGCCATCAGGGATATGAGCAAGAAAGTCGAGGGCAAAGAGCAGATCGCGAGAGTCGCTGCGGTATCCTCAGGCGACGAGAAAGTCGGCGAGCTCGTATCTGACGCTATGGAGAAGGTTTCCCAGGACGGCGTGATCACGATTGAAGAGTCTAAGACGATGCAGACTGAGCTGGATCTCGTAGAGGGTATGCAGTTCGACAGAGGATATGTTTCTGCGTATATGGCAACTGATATGGAGAAAATGGAGGCGGTTCTCGACGATCCGCTCATCCTGATCACAGATAAAAAGATCAGCAACATCCAGGAGGTTCTGCCGTTGCTCGAGCAGATCGTCCAGTCCGGCAAGAAGCTGCTGATCATCGCAGAGGATATCGAGGGTGAAGCCCTGACGACTCTGATTGTCAATAAGCTTCGCGGCACTTTCCAGGTAGTAGGCGTGAAAGCTCCGGGCTACGGTGACAGAAGAAAAGAGATGCTGCAGGATATTGCGATCCTGACCGGCGGCCGTGTGATTTCCGAAGAGGTAGGCCTTGAACTCAAGGAGGCGACTCTGGATATGCTCGGGCGCGCGAAGTCTGTCAAAGTCCAGAAGGAGAATACGATCATCGTGGACGGCCTTGGCGACAAGGAGGCGATCCAGGCAAGGATCGGCCAGATCAAGGCACAGATCGAGGAGACGAAGTCTGAGTTTGACAAAGAGAAGCTCCAGGAGCGTCTGGCGAAGCTGTCAGGCGGCGTAGCGGTGATCCGCGTAGGCGCAGCGACAGAGACAGAGATGAAGGAAGCGAAACTCCACATGGAGGATGCCCTTGCGGCGACGAAGGCTGCGGTCGAGGAAGGTATCATCGCAGGCGGCGGATCAGCGTATATCCATGCGGCGAAGAAGGTTGCCCCGCTCGTCGATGAGCTGGAGGGTGATGAAAAGACAGGCGTCAGGATCATCCTGAAAGCGCTCGAGGCTCCGTTGTACCATATTGTTGCAAATGCAGGCCTTGAGGGCGCGGTTGTCATCAACAAAGTACGAGAGTCCGAGGTAGGTACAGGCTTCGACGCATACAAGGAAGAGTATGTCGACATGGTAAAGGCAGGCATTCTTGATCCGGCCAAGGTGACAAGAAGTGCTCTTCAGAACGCAACCAGCGTAGCATCCACACTCCTGACGACAGAGGCAGTCGTAGGAAATATCAAGGAAGATACACCGGCTATGCCTGCAGGCAATCAGGGCATGGGGATGATGTGATAAAGTATTGAGCCGTGCAAAAGCAGAAAAAGGCATCCTGCGCCATTTATGGCGAAGGGTGTCTTTTTCTGTTCTTATGCGCACAGGGCAGCAAGGAAATTTCAGCGGCGGAGCCGCTGCCGCCGTGGCGCGACGGATAGGGTCGATGGCTCTCCCTATCCGATTGGAGCGAAAACCCCACAGTGAAAAGGAGCGGATTCAAGTATCATTAAAAGTTTATAAAATGGGAGTAAATGATAGACGTTAGTTTTCTTTTGTGTTAAAATATTGCTTAAGCTTTATGGGATGGGATATCATTCGCCCGGTGCATATTTGCGGGCAGATTGAAGGAGTACAGCATGGATGGACGTTCGGTGAAGGAGATCATACGTGAGGAGTTAAAGAAGCTTAAAGAGCTGACATGGGGACAGCGGTTCGGTTATATCTGGGATTACTATAAGCCTCTAATGGTGGCGGTTCTCGTGATTGCGGCTCTGGTTTCAATTGGGGTTACGATCTATAAGAATAAGCAGATCGACCATCTCCTGAATGTCTATATGGTTAATTGTGACCCGGTTTCCACCGACGGAGAAGCCCTTGCCCAGAGTTTTGGCGAGTATCTGGGCGGCCTGGATAAGAACCAGGAAGTGACATTTGATACGAGCATTTCGCTTGATGATGATACTTCGGAGTACGGCATGGCAGGACAGATGAAGCTGGTGACGCTGTCAGCGGCCGGGGAGATTGATATTCTGCTGCTCGACCCGGAGAGTTATCTGACATACAGTGATGCCGATTATTTTGCCGACCTGACGACGCTGCTTTCTGAGGAGCTGCTTGCAGCATGGTCCGACCTGTTGATCGGGGCGGACGGGGAACCGGCGGACGGAGGCGCGGCCTATGCAGTGGATTTGACAGATTCCCCTGTGCTTGTTCAGACAGGAGCCTATGGTGACGGAACAGTATATGGCTGTGTGCTTGGGAGACAGGAGTATTCCGAGCTGTGCGACGATTTGTTTGAGTTCCTTTTACTATGAAAGTATCTTTTTTCGCGAAGCGGAAAACTGAGTTCAGGGATAAACCATGCGCGGTAACACTTTCATGCGCAGTGGTACGTTCAAAGCGCATGGAGTTTGGGTAATAATCTTACAGACAATGGAGGAGAAAAAGATGAGTGACACGTACAGAGAGATTCTCGTGAAGCGGGAGACGCCGGTAATGAAACGTCTGCTGAAGGGCGCTATGCCGGTCATGATGATCTTGTGCCTGATTGGAGGTTTTGTGTTGTGGCCGCTGTTGATTTTTGCGGTAGCGTTTGCATTGCTTACATTTTTTGTGGCTCCGAAAATGGAGGTGGAGTACGAATATTTATATGTGAACGGGGAGCTCGATGTCGACGCGATCTACTCCCGGCAGAAGCGTAAGAGGGTCGGCAGCTATGACATGGCGGAGCTTGAGCTCCTTGCCCCCGAGAAGTCGCACGCGCTTGACTGTTATCTGAACAACAAGGGCGTTAAGATAAAGGATTTCTCATCGGGGTCACAGGATGCCAAAGGCTATGTCCTTATATTCAACCACGACAAAGGGCAGGAGATCATCAAGGCGGAGCTTGACGAGATGATCATCAAGGATATACGCAGGATTGCCCCGCGCAAGGTAAATCTGATGTAAGCATCGTTTCATAGTAAATTCCCAAACAGGTAGTTGACATTGATTTCTGAATTTGCTAGAGTATGTAGTTATAACACAATCATACGAATGACCTTATTCAGAAAGAGAGGAAATGACATGGGAAGAATTATTGGCGAGGGGATTACATTTGATGATGTACTGCTTGTGCCGTCATACTCAGAAGTGATCCCCAATCAGGTTGATCTGACCACTTTACTGACTAAGAAGATTCAGCTTAACATCCCGATGATGAGCGCGGGGATGGATACTGTGACAGAGCACAGGATGGCAATCGCAATGGCGCGCCAGGGCGGCATCGGCATCATTCACAAAAATATGTCGATCGAGCAGCAGGCCGAGGAGGTTGACAAGGTAAAACGTTCAGAGAACGGCGTTATCACGGATCCGTTCTATCTATCCCCTGAGCATACGCTCGCAGATGCGAATGAGCTGATGGCGAAATTCCGGATTTCCGGCGTTCCGATCACTGAGAACGGTAAGCTCGTAGGTATTATCACGAATCGCGACCTCCTGTTCGAGGAGGATTTTTCCAAGAAAATCAAAGAATCCATGACCTCAGAGGGCTTGATTACAGCCAAGGTCGGCATTACTCTCGAGGAAGCAAAGACAATTCTTGCTAAGGCGAGAAAGGAGAAGCTTCCGATCGTCGATGATGATTATAATCTGAAGGGCCTTATCACAATAAAAGATATAGAAAAGCAGATCAAATACCCGAATTCTGCGAAGGATGGGAAGAGCCGTCTGCTGTGCGGCGCCGGTGTAGGCATTACCGCAAATGTGCTGGAGCGTGTTGCTGCATTGGTTGAAGCACAGGTTGATGTTGTCGTGCTCGACAGTGCACACGGCCATTCCGCGAATGTACTGCGCTGTGTGCGCATGATCAAGGAGCATTATCCGGATTTGCAGGTAATTGCAGGGAATGTTGCGACGGCTGAAGGAACGAGAGCGCTGATTGAGGCCGGAGCCGACGCGGTCAAGGTCGGCATCGGACCAGGTTCGATCTGCACGACACGTGTAGTTGCAGGTATCGGCGTGCCGCAGATTTCGGCTGTTATGGACTGTTACAGCGCTGCGAAGGAGTACGGTATCCCGATCATTGCCGACGGAGGCATCAAGTATTCAGGAGATATGACGAAAGCGATCGCAGCCGGCGCCAATGTCTGCATGATGGGCAGTCTGTTCGCAGGCTGTGATGAGAGCCCGGGCACATTCGAGCTCTTCCAGGGCAGGAAGTATAAGGTATACCGCGGCATGGGTTCGATCGCAGCGATGGAGAATGGCAGCAAGGATCGTTATTTCCAGACAAATGCGAAGAAGCTTGTCCCGGAAGGAGTAGAGGGACGTGTGGCCTACAAGGGCAGCGTGGAGGATACGGTATTCCAGCTTCTCGGAGGACTTCGTTCCGGCATGGGCTACTGCGGCACACCGACGATTGAGGAGCTGAAGCAGAATGGACGTTTTGTCAGGATTTCAGCAGCGTCTCTGAAAGAATCGCATCCGCATGATATCCATATCACAAAGGAAGCACCGAACTACAGTGTAGAGCAGTAATCTCGCAGGTATTGGCAAACAATGCTTAAGCAGTTACAGTGCACAGATCAAAAGTATTGTATACTGAACTGGCGTGGGTAAAATCTGATTACGGTGGTTGATAGTAGCATGAAAAAGGACAGGAACAACAGAAGAATACGATGGGACCATGTTGTGATCTGGATGATTGCGGTGATTATGACAGCACTTGCCGTATGGTTGCTGCTTCGGTTGGTTCCAAAGGATAATATGGATGTGGGCACCCTGCTGCAGGAGAGTTCCACGATTCGGATAGAGACAGAGCCGGATGCGGAGACAGCGACGGAGGAGACGGTGAATGCCGTTCCGAGGCCGGATATTGATGAGCAGCTTCTGACGATTAACGATTATTCGAGGCCGGGGAAGAAAACAGATGCGATTGAGTATATTGTGATCCATTATCTTGCGAATCCGAAGACAACAGCACAGCAGAACCATGATTACTTTGAGAGCCTGAAGGATCTGCAGAATGTTTCGATGAGCGCGAATTTTATTGTAGGGATTGAAGGCGAGATCATCGAGTGTGTCCCGCCCGGAGAGATTGCTTATGCGTCGAATTCCATGAACCATTTGTCTGTTTCGATTGAGAATTGCCATCTTGACACGTCAGGACGTTTCACAGAGGAGACATATGATTCCCTTGTGAAGCTGACTGCATGGATTGCAGAGGAATATGGGATTCCGCGTGACAAGATTATCCGGCATTACGATGTGACAGGCAAAGAGTGCCCGCTGTATTACGTGGAACACGAGGACAAATGGGAAGAATTTAAGGACGATGTGATGAATTATATCGAAGAGTGCCGTCAGGCTGCCGGATGAGATGCTGCATGGCGGAGACAGATGCCTTTGGGCGGTGAGGAGTAGTATGACGAAAGAATTATATGAGAAAATATGTGCGGGTGACCATGTAAGAGAGAATCTGATCGCATTGCGTGAGGCGATAAAGAATGAGGAGGACAGGCAGGAGTTTGCATATCTGCTCGGAGGGGACTTTGCAAGGCTCTGCGGATTGCTTGAGGATGAGGATCCGAAGATCCGCAAGAATGCTGCCCTGGTTCTTGGCGGGATGGAGTCAGATGACCTGCTGCCGATTCTTTTTGATGCGTATGAACGTGAGAAGACATTGTTTATCCGTGCGGATTTCCTGAAAGCGATTGCGCTGCTGGATTATGAGCCGTATACGGAGCGGCTCGAACAGCATCTCGAGGAGCTGCGGCTTTCCCACCCCGGAAAAGAGGAGTGGAAGCATATCTCAGAGGAGATCAGGATGCTCCAGTCGATGGTCATGAAGTACAGGCGCGTCCGTCATCATCATTTTACAGGACAGCGGGTGGTTACAGATATGATACTTGTGACAAACCGCAGCCAGAGAGAGGTGACTGCCCGTCAGATTACGCACGGTACGGTGTCAATGCTTGGAGGCGGTATTCGGATAAAGGGAGCGCGCGTCAAGGATGTGCTTGGGATCAGGACCTGGAGCGAGTTGCTGTTCCCGGTCGAGACGGAGCCTCTTATTGCGGCGCATCCTGAGGAGGTTGCGAAAGCCCTTGCGAAGCCTGTACTTGCGAAAGCGGAGGAGCTGCATTCGGACAAGGGAGCTTTTTTGTTTCGGATTGAACTGAAGAGCCGGATCAGTGCGGACAAAAAGAAAAATTATATACATAAGATATCGGATGTGCTCGAAGCTGCATCGGGAGGCGGCATGATCAATTCTGTGACGGATTATGAGCTTGAGTTGCGCCTTCTGGAGCGTAAGGACGGGACGTTTGCAGCGATGCTGAAGGCGCTCACAATCCCGGTGAAGCGTTTTGCATATCGCAGGGAAACTATCGCTTCGTCGATCAACCCGGTCAACGCTGCGCTTACCGCAGAGCTTGCAAGGCCATATCTGACGGAGGGTGCGCAGGTGCTTGATCCGTTCTGCGGCGTCGGCACGATGCTGATTGAACGCAATCACGCGGTGCCGGCAGGCATCATGTACGGCGTTGACATTTACGGGGAGGCCATCAGCAAGGCGCACAACAACACAGACCGCGACGGCAGCCGCATTTATTATGTGAATAAGGATTTCTTTGCGTTTGAACACAGCTATCTGTTTGACGAGATCATCACGGATATGCCGCAGGTGACGCAGGCGAGGCCGGAGCCGGAGATCCGCAGGCTGTATCTTGACTTTTTTGACAAGGCGCCGTCACTTCTGAAAGAGAGCGCTGTGCTTGTGCTGTATGCGACGGAGCCACGCTTTGTGGATGAGGGTGTCAGAGACCGCGGGGAGTACAAAATAGAGAAGAAATTTACGATTAATGAGAAAAACGGCACTTCGGTGTTTGTGATCCGCTACAGGAAGCGATAGGCCTGCGCTCCTTTACGAAAGAGGTAGAAACGCGGGGGAAGCCTGGCTGCTTTTAAAAATCGTGAACGGATCGGAAAGGTTGAGTGTCATGTTTGAACAGGCAGAGAAAATTTAAATATCGGAAAATTTAATACCTATATTCCTATTGACAAAATAGGTAAATGAGGGTATGCTTTCTAAATCAATTATAAATGAAATCTTATAATGAAAGAAAAGGCATTTAGACAAGGAAGGAGATTCACATCATGAGTAAAACAAACCAGAAAAGTATCGGTTCTATGCTTCTTGGCAAGTGGGATACCAAGACAATCGTAGGCATTGCAATCGGCGCTGCATTGTTCGGCGTTCTGATGGATTTCGGAGGAATCAAGGTTACAACCAACACTTCACTTACGACTGCGTACATAGTACTGCCCATTGTAGGAGCACTCTTTGGGCCGCTGCCGGCAGCGCTGACAGGGCTTATCGGAAATGTGCTTGCAGATTTGATCGGAGGCTGGGGGTTCTGGTTTGACTGGTCCTTTGGCAATGCGGTCGCAGGATTCTTTATTGGCCTTTTGCCGGTTTATGGTGCGAAGATTGATGAAGGAGTGTTTAATGTGAAGCATGCAGTAATCTATGCGATCGTGACGATTGTCGGCGTCGGTTTAGGCTTTGGAATCGTTACGCCGGTTTTGACAGTGCTGTTTTATTCTTCTGAACTGACGATTACCTGGCTCCAGGCAGAGGCGGCGATCGTTGCGGATGCTTCGGTTTCCATTGTTGTAGGAATTCCGGTTCTGTTCGCTCTTGCAAAACGTAATGCACGCAAGACCAATCTGTCCAGGGAAGATTAAATTATGGGCGGGGCAGTGATTCGTTTTACGGACTTCTCCTTCCGCTATAAGTCTCAGAATGAATTTACGCTTCACAATATCAATCTTACCGTCAACAGAGGGGAAAAGATTTTGATTCTGGGACCATCCGGGAGTGGAAAGTCCACGCTCGGCAATTGCATTAACGGTTTGATTCCATTTTCCTATGAGGGAGAAATCAAGGGATCCTGCAAGGTCTCCGGCATTGAGGTGCAGGAGGCCAATATATTTACCATTTCGAATTATGTAGGTACGGTTCTCCAGGATTCCGACACCCAGTTTGTGGGGCTGTCCGTGGGCGAGGACATTGCGTTTTCCCTGGAAAATGACGCCGTACCTCGTCCGGAAATGATGAAAAAAGTGGAGACGGCTGCCGGGATTGTCGGAATGAAGGATTTTCTGGGAGCCTTGCCTTTCAGCCTGTCCGGCGGTCAGAAGCAAAAGGTTGCCCTTGCGGGGATCATGCACAATGACGTGGAGACGCTGCTTTTTGATGAGCCGCTGGCCGCCTTGGATCCTGCCATGGGCATGGCTGCGATCGATCTGATTGATAAAATACAGAAGCTGCATGACAAAACGGTGATCATTATAGAGCACAGGCTTGAGGACGTACTCTACCGTCATGTGGATCGCATTATCCTGATGAATGAGGGACGCATACAGCTTGATACGACGCCGGATGAGCTGCTCTGCTCCGATATCCTTAAGCAGAACGGAATCCGCGAACCGCTTTATATTTCCGCTCTGAAAAATGCCGGGGTAAAATTCCATGCAGGCGAACATCTGGACAACATCGAGGAACTGGATTTCGACAGATACAAAGATGCCGTTGTGTCATCTTTCCGCGATGTTAAGCTGTCCGAGGCCAGGCCAAGGGGAGAAAAGATCGTGGAGGTTTCGCACGTCACCTTTGGCTATAACCATGAACGTCTGGCGCTGAATGATGTGTCTTTTGACATTTTCCGGGGAGAAAAAGTCTCCATTATCGGGAAGAACGGCGCGGGTAAGTCCACGGCGGCTAGGCTTATCTGCGGCATTATCCGTCCCCAGGAAGGAACTGTAAAAATAAACGGGAAGGACTATACGGCACTCTCAATCCGGGAGATTGGCCAGATAATAGGCTATGTGATGCAGAATCCGAACCAGATGCTGGTAAAGGACATGATCAAGGATGAGATAAGCCTTGCGCTTACGCTGAATGGCTTTGAGGAAGCAAAAGCGGCGGAACGCACGGAAAAGGTTCTGCGGATGTGCGGACTCTATAATATGAGGAACTGGCCGGTGGGCGTGCTGAGCTACGGACAGAAAAAACGTGTTACGATTGCTTCCATCCTCGTGCTCCAGCCGGACGTCATAATTCTTGACGAGCCGACAGCGGGGCAGGATTACCGGCGATATACTGAGATTATGAGCTTTATTGACGAGCTGAACCGGGAATACAATATTACGATTGTATTCATTACCCATGATATGCATCTGGCCATTGAATATACGGATCGCGCCATTGTGTTTGCGGACGGCGTCTGCATCGCGGATGACGCGGTGTATCGCGTGCTTAGCAACGATGATGTGATTTCCAGAGCAAATTTAAAACAGACATCCCTGGTTGCTTTGGCCAAACGGTATGGTATTGAGCCAGAGCATTATATCCACTGTTTTATAGATTCCGAGAGGAGGGAGCGCGAAAATGGAAGAGCGTCTGTTCATTAATCTCTCCCCCGGATCCACCTATCTGGACCGGCTGACGGGAAAGACTAAGGTGCGGCTTTTCTTTGCTGTAATCATTCTGCTCATTGCGACATGGGATATTCGCATTATTTTTCCTGCCCTGATTTTATCCTTGATTGGGATGATTTCACTGCGTGCAAAGCTGAAAAGCGTCAGGGTAATTACTGCGTTTGTTATTTTGACAAATCTGTTCAATCTTTTTCTGATCTGGTTGGTAAAGCCGGATTACGGACTTGAGATCTGTGGCGGATCTACGGTACTGCTGCGCTTTACCTCCTACTATGTGGTCACCGCGGAAACCCTCTGGTATTTCCTTGTGCGGTTCTGCAAGCTTATGGCGACGTTTCTGGCGGCGATGACTTTTATCCAGTGTATTACGCCAAGCGAGATAGCGGCGGGGCTTTATGAGAATAAGATTCCCTATAAGGTCTGCATGATTATCTCCATTGCGTTTCGGTATATTCCCGATATTATGCGTGATTTTTCCAATATCAAGATTTCCATGCAGGCCAGGGGCGTGGAGCTGGACGCGAAGAAAAAGGGACTTTGGAAACGGATGAAGCAGAATGTTCTGATCCTGGTCCCTCTGGTTATAACGAGCTTTGACCGGGTTGGGAACATTGCCAATGCGATGGATCTTCGGGGGTTTGGCAAGAAAAAGACGCGAACCTATTATTCCGAACATGAGGAGGGAAAGGGCGACGCGCAGATGAGAGTCCTGTATATCGCCATATATATTCTGGCGTTTCTGGTAATTATATTCAGAATGGTAAAACCGGGAGAATATCTGGTATGGTATCCGTTTCTGGGTTGAATTTTTAGAGAATATGGGAGGGGTACCGGGATGAATTTACCGCGCTTATCCGGGTTCCCTCCGCCTATGACGCGGACACGGGTGCTGCGGGCGCGCCCTATGGAAGCGCTGTCCGGGATGTCCTTCATTATATGCGACTGTATCTCAGCTCTTGAACTCTATTATCGTGTGATAAAAACCGGCGGAGGTGAACGTATATGAAACCTGCGATTCTTTTGCAGACGGATTTTTCTAATACATGGAGTGCAGTGGCGGCTATAAAGGGTGTCATCAAAATCACAGACCCAGAGTTGGAGATTTTTGATTTGTGTCATAATATCAAAAGCTTTGATCCCTGGGAGGCGTCCCTCTCTTTGAATACGGTGGAAGCCTACTGGCCGAAAGGGACGTTCATTGTCTCTGTAGTTGATCCGGGGGTGGGGACATCCCGCCGGGCTTCTGTAGCACTTTTAAATGACGGGACTTATGTGGTGACACCGGATAACGGTACGCTGACACATTTGAAGCACGGGGTTGGAATCCGGGAAATCAGGGAGATTGATGAAACGAGAAACCGTTACCCTGCGGGGGAGGAAGTTTCCGTTTTCCATGGTCGGGATTTATTTGGCTACTGTGCGGCCTTGCTTGCGTCTGGGCGGATTTCCTATGCGGAAGTGGGGCCGGCCTATTCAGTATCCGAGGTTGTGGAGTGCCCGGAGTATGAGCTCCGTCCGAAGATTGCGGACGGGGTGGTACATACCTGGGTTATGACAGGGAATCGGCATTTCGGGGGAATTCAATTGGGAATTGCAAACCGTGAATTTAAAGATCTCGGCTACCTGGAGGGCTGTCTTTTCCGGGTGGAGATATGGCATGGGGGAAGCCTGGTATTTGATAAACAGGTTCCGTTTGAGAAGTCCTTTGGTTATGTGGAGAAGGGGAAACCTGTGCTTTACTGCGGCTCTTCGCAGTATCTCTGCCTGGACTGCAATATGGATCATTTTATGGATAGATATGGAATCGGTATGGGAGCGGACTGGAAAGTATGTCTTGCTCTGGTTGAGGAAGGTGATAAAAGTGAGTGAGTTTCTGGTATTCCAGAGCGATTTTGGGCTGGCGGACGGCGCGGTCAGCGCAATGAAGGGAGTTGCGTATCAGGTAGATCCAGCTCTTATCGTCAGTGACGTTACCCATGATATTACGCCTTATAATACGTTTGAGGCATCCTACCGGCTGTTTCAGACCGTAAATTACTGGCCGAAGGGAACTGTTTTTGTATCTGTGGTAGATCCCGGCGTCGGTTCCGCCAGAAAGAGCGTAGCTGCGAGAACTTCTGCGGGTCAGTATGTGGTTACACCCAATAACGGAACGCTGACACATCTGAAAGCTTTTGTTGGGATTGAAGAAGTAAGGGAAATTGAGGAGAAGAAAAACCGCCTGAAAAACAGTGAGCTTTCCTATACATTCCATGGAAGGGACGTTTATGCCTATACGGGCGCAAGGCTTGCCGGCGGCGTGATTTCTTTTGAGGAGCTTGGTCAAAAGCTTCCTCTTTCCGATATCGTTTCTCTGAAGCTTTATGGGGTCAGGGAGACGAAAAGTTCTGTCTCCGGACAGATAGACATTCTGGATGTGCGATTTGGCTCATTGTGGTCCTCCATTCCCTTTGAGAATTTTAAACAGCTTGGCTTTGATTTTGGCGATTTTGTGGATGTTTCTATTTTTAATGATAAATTGCTCATTTACTCCAATCGCGTTGTCTACGGGAAAACATTTGCGGATGTCATGCCGGGTATGCCGATTCTCTATATGAATTCTGTCAATCACATGGCGCTGGCGATTAATCAGGGCTCCTTTGCTAAGGCATATAACATTGGAGTGGGAGCGCCGTGGACGATTGAACTGAAAAAGCTTTAAGGCAGTTATTTCCGAAACGAAGCGTAGATGCGCAGGGATTCGGACAGGTATTCGTTGCAAGGCTGACCCGAATCCCTCGCCAGGATTCGCCCGTGAATCCTGAAATACATCTTATCATACTATTGCAGGTTGCCCAATGCAAAAGGAAACGACTTTAGTCGTTTCCTTTTGCGTCGGCCGATTGATTTTCAATGCCGCGCTGGGCGCATAGCTGTCAGCGTGAACGAATTCCTGTAAAAGAAATAGCCTTACGCCTTAGGGGCGTGGGCTATTTTTATGCACACAGGGCGGCAAGGAAATTTCAGCGGCAAAGCCGCTGCCGCCCTGGTGCGGCGGATAGGGTCGATAAATCTCCCCTATCCGATTTTTTGCGCAGGCCCGCGAGAAGTATATTGCTGTTGGCGCAGCACGCGGGCCGCGCGGCGAGTAGGTCAGATTACGTCTTCCCTACTCGATTGCATCCGGCGACAGATATGCAGCGAACAGATGTTTGTTTTGGTATGGACAAAATATATAGAGTATGGTATAGTTAGTTTGCTTGCCATGTCTGGCATAGCACAACCGGCCCACCAGCAGGGGGAGCGCAGGATCCACAGCTGCTGCCCTGTTTTGTCCGCACAGCCCCGGTCCTTCCGCATGGTGCGGGAAAACAGGCCCAGTAACCCAAATTCGTGGAAAGCCATTTTTTCGGAGAAAATAAATACCCACGGGAACGAATTTCTGCGCTATAGGCGAACTTTTTGACTACAGGATTTAAGGAGGCCAATTGTGCAAAATGAACAAAAAGAACAGCAGGAATATGTTTTCCACCCTGAGGGCAGCCCGTTTGTCCTGCACGGTGAATTTGCCCCCACCGGCGACCAGCCGCAGGCGATCGAACAATTAGTAAAAGGTTTTAAAGAAGGTAACCAGTGCCAGACCCTGCTCGGCGTTACGGGCTCCGGCAAGACTTTCACGATGGCGAATGTGATCGCCCAGTTGAACAAGCCAACTTTGATTTTGGCACATAATAAGACCCTCGCCGCACAGCTCTACGGCGAGTTTAAGGAGTTCTTCCCGGAGAACGCGGTGGAGTATTTTGTCTCGTACTATGATTATTACCAGCCTGAAGCCTACATACCATCTTCAGACACATATATTGCAAAGGATTCCGCGATCAATGATGAGATAGACAAGCTGCGCCTCTCGGCGACCGCTTCGCTGGTGGAGCGTAAGGATGTTATTATAGTGTCCAGCGTATCCTGCATTTATGGCATCGGCAGTCCGGCGGATTACAAAGAGCTGGTGGTTTATCTGAGACAGGGACAGACGCGGGATCGGGATGAGCTTATGCGGGATCTGATTGATATTCAGTATGAGCGTAATGAGATGGATTTTCATCGTTCCACATTCCGGGTGCATGGGGATGTGCTGGAGATATTTCCGGCGAATGCAGACGATTATGCTTATCGGGTGGAATTTTTCGGGGATGAGATTGACCGGATCACAGAGATTGACGTGTTGACGGGCCGGATCCGCAGGGCGCTCGAGTTTATCGCGGTTTTTCCGGCTTCCCATTATGTTGTCCCGATGGAGAAGATTCTGGCTGCCGCAGAGTCAATCGAGGAAGAACTTGAAGAACGGGTGAGCTATTTTAAGAGTGAAGACAAGCTCCTGGAGGCGCAGCGGATTGCGGAACGGACGAACTATGATATTGAGATGCTGCGTGAGACAGGCTTTTGTTCGGGGATTGAGAATTATTCCAGGCATCTGGCCGGCTTGCCGGCTGGGGCGACGCCGTTGACGCTGATGGACTATTTTGGGGATGAGTTTCTCCTGATTATTGATGAGTCCCATAAGACGATCCCGCAAGTGCGGGCGATGTATGCGGGGGATCAGTCCAGGAAGAGTACGCTTGTGGACTATGGGTTCCGCCTGCCTTCTGCCAAAGACAACCGCCCCTTGAATTTTTCTGAATTTGAGAGCAAGATAGACCAGGTGTTGTTTGTGTCCGCCACGCCAGGCGATTATGAGGCGGATCATGAATTACTGCGGGCGGAGCAGATCATACGTCCGACAGGGCTGCTGGATCCCATGGTAGAAGTGCGTCCGGTGGAAGGGCAGATCGATGACCTGGTAGGCGAGATCAATAAAGAGGCTGCCGCCGGCAACAAGGTGCTGGTCACGACATTGACGAAGCGCATGGCAGAGGATTTGACGGATTATCTGAGAGAAGCAGGCATACGGGTCAGGTATCTGCATTCAGATGTGGATACGTTGGAGCGCACGGAGATTATCCGGGATATGCGTCTGGATGTGTTTGATGTCCTGGTCGGGATCAATCTGCTCAGAGAAGGCCTGGATATTCCGGAGATTTCCCTGGTGGCGATCCTGGATGCAGATAAAGAGGGCTTTCTGAGGTCTTCGGTTTCATTGATCCAGACGATCGGGCGCGCCGCCCGTAATGCGCAGGGGCATGTCATTATGTATGCGGATGTAATGACAGATTCGATGCGCATTGCGATTGATGAGACGATGCGCAGGCGTGAGATCCAGGAAAAATATAATGAAGAGCATGGGATCACACCGCAGACGATCAAAAAGGCAGTGCGGGATCTGATCAGTATTTCAAAGGAGATTGCGAAGAATGAGATCCGGATGGAGAAGGATCCGGAGTCGATGAACCGCGATGAGCTGGAGAAGTTGGTTGCGGAGGTTCAGAAGCAGATGAAGAAGGCGGCTTCGGAGCTCAATTTCGAGGCGGCAGCCGAGCTGCGTGACAGGATGATTTCCTTAAAAAAACATTTGCAGGAGCTTGAGGAGTAAAGAACTGTTCCTGACGGGCGGAGGTCCCGGATCTCGGATTGCCTGCCAGGAGACTGAGCCTGCGCAGGATAATAAGCAGACAGGCGGTAAAAGAGATTCCCGATGAATTAATGTCAGAAGAGAAGGAAGGACACAGCTATGGAGTTCCAAATGGATGATCAGATGGAAGAAGAGGGGAGCACGGGTACGGCGCGGGACAGGAGACAGTATATCCGGATCCGTGGAGCTAAGGAACACAATCTCAAGAATATCAGTATTGATATCCCGAGAAATCAATTTGTGGTGCTGACCGGGCTTTCGGGCTCCGGCAAGTCATCGCTTGCTTTTGACACGATCTATGCGGAGGGGCAGCGCCGTTATATGGAATCGTTGTCTTCGTATGCCAGACAGTTCCTCGGGCAGATGGAGAAGCCGGATGTAGAGAGTATCGAAGGGCTTCCGCCTGCGATCTCAATCGACCAGAAATCGACGAACCGCAACCCGCGCTCTACAGTAGGGACGGTAACGGAGATTTATGATTATTTCCGCCTGCTCTATGCGCGTATCGGCATCCCCCATTGCCCAAATTGCGGGAGGGAGATCAGCAAACAGAGTGTCGACCAGATGGTTGACCAGATTATGTCGCTGCCGGAACGGACGCGGATTCAGCTTCTGGCGCCTGTCGTGCGGGGACGCAAGGGCGAGCATGTGAAGTTGCTTGACCAGGCGAGGCGGAGCGGCTATGTCCGCGTCCGCATCGACGGCAACCTGTATGAGCTTTCGGAGGAGATTAAACTCGAAAAAAACATTAAGCATAATATAGAAATTGTCGTAGACCGCCTGGTGGTGAAGCCGGGGATCGAAAAACGGCTGTCTGATTCGGTTGAGACGGTACTGCAGTTATCGGGCGGGCTGCTGCTGGTTGAGATCCCTGACGGGGAAACGCTGCGGTTCAGCCAGAGTTTTTCCTGCCCGGACTGCGGCGTCAGCATCGATGAGATCGAGCCGCGGAGCTTTTCCTTCAACAATCCGTTCGGAGCCTGCCCGGATTGCTATGGTCTGGGATACAAGATGGAATTTGATATCGACCTGATGATCCCGGATAAGAGCCTCAGTATTCTTGACGGCGCGATTGTGGTGACGGGCTGGCAGTCATGTACCGATAAGGGCAGCTTCACCCGTGCGATTCTCGACGCACTGTCTGAGGCATATCATTTTGACCTTGGCACGCCGTTTGGGCAGCTTGCGCCTGAGATCCAGGATATGTTGGTTCATGGGACAGGAGGGCGTGAAGTAAAGGTACATTACCGCAGCCAGCGCGGGGAGGGCGTCTATGACGTAGCTTTTGACGGGCTGGTGAAAAATGTGGAGCGCAAGTACCGCGAGACGTCCTCTGAGATTATGAAGCAGGAGTATGAGAGCTTTATGCGTATCACGCCGTGCAAGCTGTGCAAGGGGCAGAGGCTTAAGAAATCAGCGCTGGCTGTTACCGTTTGTGACAAGAATATCCACGAGATCACGACGATGCCGATTGGGGTGCTGCAGCAGTTCCTGTCAGAAATGAAGCTGACCAATCAGCAGCAGCTGATCGGCCACCAGATTTTGAAGGAGATCCGTGCGCGGATCGGATTCCTGGTCGACGTAGGACTTGAATATCTGAGCCTTGCGCGCGCGACGGGGTCACTCTCAGGCGGGGAGGCCCAGCGTATCCGTCTGGCCACGCAGATCGGTTCCGGGCTTGTGGGGGTTGCGTACATTCTGGATGAGCCGAGTATCGGCCTTCACCAGCGTGACAATGACAAGCTGCTGCACACACTGAATAATCTGCGGGATCTTGGGAATACTCTGATCGTAGTGGAGCATGATGAGGACACCATGTATGCGGCGGACTATATCGTGGATATCGGGCCGGGCGCAGGGGAACATGGCGGCGAAGTGGTGGCAGCCGGGACGGTGCAGGATTTGATAAAGTGTGAAAGATCTGTCACCGGAGCTTATCTGAGCGGAAAGCTGTGCATTCCTGTCCCGGCGGAGCGAAGGATACCGACCGGCTGGATCGAGGTGCGCGGTGCGCAGGAGAACAATCTCAAGAAGATCAATGTCAGGTTTCCGCTTGGAGTGCTGACCTGTGTGACAGGGGTGTCCGGCTCCGGCAAGAGTTCGCTTGTGAATGAGGTTCTCTACAAGCGGCTCGCGCGGGATCTGAACCGTGCCCATACGATTCCCGGAAAGCACAGGGATATTACAGGCCTGGAGCAGCTGGATAAGGTGATTGCGATTGACCAGTCACCGATAGGCAGGACGCCGCGCTCGAATCCGGCGACATACACAGGTGTGTTTGACCAGATCCGCGATCTGTTTGCGTCGACAGCGGATGCGAAAGCACGAGGCTACAAGAAGGGCCGTTTCAGCTTCAATATCAAGGGAGGCCGCTGTGAATCCTGCTGTGGTGACGGGATCCTGAAGATTGAGATGCATTTTCTCCCGGATGTGTATGTTCCATGCGAGGTCTGCCATGGCAAACGCTACAACCGGGAGACGCTTGAAGTCAAGTACAAGGGGAAGAACATTTATGATGTACTGGATATGACGGTGGAGGAAGCGTTGAAATTTTTTGAGCATCTGCCGTCGATTTACCGCAAGATTGAGACGCTGAATGCAGTCGGCCTGTCCTATATCAAGCTTGGGCAGCCTTCAACGACTCTCTCCGGCGGCGAGGCGCAGCGGATCAAGCTGGCGGCAGAGCTGAGCCGCAGGAGTACCGGCAGGACGATCTATATTCTTGATGAGCCGACTACAGGGTTGCATTTCGCGGATGTGCATAAGCTGGTGGATATCCTGCACCGCCTGGCCGAGGGCGGCAATACGGTGATCGTGATCGAACACAATCTTGATGTGATCAAGACAGCGGATTACATTATTGATATGGGGCCGGAAGGCGGGGACCGCGGCGGCATGGTGATCGCCGAGGGGACTCCGGAGCAGGTGGCGCAGAATCCGGCTTCCTACACGGGGCAGTACGTTGCAAAATATTTATAGGAAATAAAAACACAAAAGAAAAAGCCTGACCGAAGTCAGGCTTTTTCAGGAAAGAGAAAAATTTGGGTTGAAAAATGTTTGCCCCGTATGAGGTGGCACCCATACAGGAAAATGTTTGAGGGAGTACGTGGCAGCGTGTGGGGGCTGCCACGTGTGAGTTATGAAATATGTTAGCTGTTTGCTAACATGACTACACTATAAGCCAAAAATGTGTTGAAAGTATGTCTGCTTTCTAAAAAAACAGGAAAGAAAATTAAGAAAAAGAAATTTAAGAAAAAGAAATTTCCAATTTGGTATAAATCTGTTATAATCACTGAAAGACAGAGGCAGAAAGGGGTATATGGAGTATGGCAGCTACTGATGTCGGAATTGATCTTGGCACAGCCAGCATTTTAGTATATGTCAGAGGGAAGGGCGTAGTCCTTAAAGAGCCGTCAGTTGTCGCGTATGACCGCGATACGAACAAGATCAAGGCGATCGGCGAGGAGGCGAGGCTGATGCTTGGCCGTACGCCGGGCAATATCATTGCCGTGCGCCCGATGCGCAAGGGTGTGATTTCCGACTATACAGTGACGGAGCAGATGCTGAAATATTTTATCCAGAAGGCGATCGGGAAGATGTCATTCCGCAAGCCGCGTGTCAGCATCTGTGTGCCAAGCAGCGTGACAGAGGTGGAGAAAAAGGCTGTCGAGGACGCAACCTACCAGGCTGGCGCGCGGGATGTGCATATCATCGAGGAACCGATTGCGGCGGCGATCGGCGCGGGCATTGATATTTCCAGGCCGTGCGGCAACATGATTGTAGATATCGGCGGAGGTACGTGTGACGTTGCGGTGATTTCCCTGGATGGCATTGTAGTCAGTTCCTCGATCAAGGTTGCCGGAGATGATTTTGATGATGCGATTGTAAAATATGTCAGGAAGAAATACGGCCTGATGATCGGAGAGCAGACAGCGGAGGAGATAAAAATTAACATTGGTACGGCTTTTGAGAAGCCGGAGCCGAAGGTGATGGAGGTAAAGGGCCGCGATCTCGTGACAGGCCTGCCGAAGACGATCCGTGTGACGTCAGAGGATACGCGCGATGCGCTGAAGGAGGTGACGGGTCAGATTGTCGACGCGGTGCACAGTGTGCTGGAGCGTACGCCGCCGGAGCTGGCGGCCGATGTTGTGGATCGCGGGATTGTGCTGACAGGTGGCGGGGCCCTGCTGAGCGGGCTTGAGGAGCTGATTGAAGCGCGTACCGGGATTAATACGATGACGGCAGAGGATCCGATGACGGCTGTTGCCGTCGGGACCGGGAAGTTTGTGGAGCTGACTGCGTCGAGCGGGAAGCTGAGGGAAAGCAGCATTTAGATGGAGAAGCTGGAAGGTTTTATTGATCATATCATATATAGGAACAATGATAATGGCTATACAGTGATGGTGCTTACGACACAGGACGGAGAGGTTACGTGTGTCGGCACTTTCTCTTACATAAACGAAGGGGAGAGCGTAGCCCTGGAGGGGCAGTATACGGCGCATCCTTCTTACGGAGAGCAGTTCAAGGTGGAGTCGTACGAGGTGCGCGAGCCGGATGATGAGGAGTCCGTGGAGCGGTATCTTGGCTCCGGTGCGATCAAAGGCGTCGGGGCGGCGTTGGCTGCCCGTATTGTGCGGCGTTTCCACGGCGAGACGTTCCGCATCATCGAGGATGAGCCGGAGCGGCTGGCCGAAATCAAAGGGATCAGTATCCGCAAGGCGCAAGAGATCGCCGGTCAGGTCTATGAGAAGCGGGACATGCGCAAAGCAATGATTTTCCTGCAGCAGTTCGGGATTACGACGGCGCTTGCGGTCAGGATTTACCAGAAATATGGCCCGGAGATTTATCGTGTGCTCCAGGAGAATCCATACCGGCTTGCGGATGATATCAGCGGGGTCGGATTCCGGATTGCCGATGAGATTGCGAAGCGTGCGGGTGTCAGTGCAGACTCCGAATACAGAATTAGATGCGGGATATTCTATGTCCTGCAGCAAGCGGGGGCAGAGGGGCATATTTATCTTCCGAAGGAACGGCTGGCTGCCAGGACTGGGGAACTGCTTGGGGTTTCGATTGAGAGCCTTGACCCATATCTGACAGATCTGGCGATTGAGCACAGGATCGTCCTGAAGCAGGAGGAGGAGAACCGGGTGTACAGCGCATCAGCGTACCGGATTGAGATGGATACGGCGCGTATGCTCTGTGATCTGAATATTGCGGGGGAGATTGATGAACAGGTCATCCTGAGGAAGATCGGTTCAATCGAGGAGCAGACGGGGACGTATCTGGATGAGATGCAGAAAAGAGCGGTGATTGAATCGGTGCGCTGCGGCCTGCTCGTGCTGACAGGCGGCCCGGGGACGGGGAAGACGACGACAATCAATACGCTGATTTCGTACTTTGAGTCGGAGGGTCTGCAGATCCTTCTGGCGGCTCCGACCGGACGCGCTGCGAAGCGCATGACAGAGGCGACCGGCTGTGAGGCGAGGACGATCCACCGGCTCCTGGAAATCTCCGGCCCGCAGGATGAGGGCAGCAGGAGCGGATTCGGCCGGAACGCATCCAATCCATTGGAGGCGGATGTCATCATTGTGGATGAGATGTCGATGGTTGACCTTTATCTGATGCATGCGCTGCTCGATGCGGTGACGGTGGGAACGCGCCTGGTTATGGTGGGCGATGTCAACCAGCTCCCTTCGGTGGGGCCTGGAAGCGTCCTGCGCGATATCATTGATTCCGGCGAGGTTCCGGTCGTCAGGCTGACTCGGATTTTCCGCCAGGCATCCGAGAGCGATATCGTAGTCAATGCGCACAGGATCAACAGAGGGGAGCATATTGTCCTGGATAACAGGAGCCGTGATTTCTTTTTTCTGAAGCGGTATGACGCAAATGTCATCATCAGTATTGTCATCCAGCTGATCCGGGAGAAGCTGCCGCGCTATGTCGGTGCGCAGCCGCTTGATATCCAGGTACTGACGCCGACGCGGAAGGGCCTGTTGGGCGTGGAGCGCCTGAACCGGATTTTGCAGGAGTATCTGAACCCGCCGTCAGCAAATAAGAGGGAGCATGAACAGGGTGGTACCACATTCCGTGAGGGCGATAAGGTCATGCAGGTCAAAAACAACTACCAGCTGGAATGGGAGATCAGGGGCAGGTATGGAATCCCGGTTGAAAAAGGTGTTGGTATTTTCAATGGGGATATCGGCCTGATCCGCGAAATCAATCTGCACACGGAACGCGTAACGGTTGAATTTGATGAGCAAAGGATAGTTGAATATCCTTATCAGGGATTAGAGGAGCTGGAGCTTGCGTATGCAGTGACGATACATAAGTCGCAGGGGAGCGAGTATCCGGCTGTTGTGATTCCGCTGCTGAACGGGCCGCGGATGCTGATGAGCCGGAACCTGCTTTACACAGCTGTGACACGTGCGCGCAAATGTGTCACAATCGTCGGAGATGAAGCGACATTTGAGCAGATGATCGATAATATCGTTGAGCAGAAGCGCTATACCACGCTTGCAAGGCGCATACAGGAGCTTTCTGGCGGGGGACAGCCGGAGATTGGGGAGAGAGCCGGAACCGGGCTTGAAGAGAGATAGCAGAAGAGAATATCGAACAGAATATAAAAAGATATGCAGGAAAGATCAGTTCAGGGATCAGGCCAAGGGCAAAAAAAGATTCCGCCCTGTTATGGATATCGTGCTGAGGCTGCTGTACCCGCAGCGTTGTCCGCTGTGTGATGAGATCCTTCCGTTTGGGCAGAGCGGCTGCTGTGAAGAATGCAGGAAAAAGCTGCCGTGTATCAGGGAGCCACGCTGCATGAAATGCGGGAAGCCAGTGGGGGATGCTGCTGCCGAGTATTGCAGTGACTGTGGACGGACGGAGCATTATTATGACAGGGGGACAGCGCCGTTTGTCTATACAGGTGCGCTCCGGGAAGCGGTTTACCGTATGAAATTCGAAAACAGGCGTGATTACCTGGATTTTTTTGCGGAATCTATGCTGGAGGCGCTGGATGTTTTCTTACAGCAGTGGCAGCCGGAGCTGGTGGTAGCTGTTCCAATGCATAAAAGCAAGGAGCGCAGGCGCGGCTATAACCAGTCAGAGCTGCTCGCAGAACGGATTTCACGTGCGGCGGGCATACCGTACGCCCGTGGGGCGCTCCGCTGTATCCGGCGTACTTCACAGCAGAAATCACTTGGCAGGAAGGAGCGGATGCGCAATCTGCGGGGCAGCTTTGAGGCAGCCAGGCCATTTTCAGGGATATCTGCGGTACTGGTTGTTGACGATGTGTATACCACCGGGAGCACGGTTGATGAGGTCAGCCGTGTCCTCAGGTCAGCCGGTGCGGAGCATATCTATTTTGTGGTGTTATGTACCGGAAAAGGGAAAAAGACGGTTTGCACGGGTGAAAATGTGTGCTATACTTAGATGACAGAAGATTTTCGCGGGAGGAAGACAGAAATGAATGCGCTCAAGGTATGGGCAATGGGCTATGTGAAGTGGTTCACAGATCCTGTGGTTTCAATTACATTCACAGATATTCTTGAGATTTTGATACTGGCATTTCTCGTTTACAGCTTCCTGCTCTGGATCAAAAATACCAGGGCGTGGACGCTGTTGAAGGGCATTATGGTACTTGTGTTCTGTGTGTCGATTGTATACCTGCTCCGTATGCATACGCTGATCTTTCTTGCGAACCGGGCAATTGACATAGCGATTACGGCTGCTGTCGTGGTCTTTCAGCCGGAGCTTCGCCGTGTCCTGGAGCAGCTCGGAGAGAAGCAGATTGTGTCATCGCTGTTCCCGATCATCGATGCGAACCGCATTTCAGAGAGGTTCAGCGACAAGACGATCAACGAGATTGTCAAGGCATCAGTGGAGATGGGGCGTGCAAAGACAGGCGCACTGATTGTGATCGAGCAGAATGTCAATCTTGGCGAGTATGAACGCACCGGGATTGTGCTTGATTCTGTCGTGACGAGCCAGCTGTTGATGAATATATTCGAGCATAACACCCCGCTGCATGATGGCGCAGTCATTATACGGGGCAACCGGATCCTGTCGGCGACGTGTTATCTGCCGTTGTCTGACAGCATGATGCTGAGCAAGGAGCTGGGCACGAGGCACCGGGCGGGGGTCGGTATCAGCGAGGTGACGGATTCCCTGACGATTATTGTCTCAGAGGAAACCGGCAACATATCGATTGCATACCGCGGAGAATTGAAACGCGGCATATCGGAGGACGTGCTGAAGGAGCAGCTTGTAATCCTTCAGAACAAGTCGGTTGAACAAAAGAAATTCAGATTCTGGAAAGGCTGGAATAAAAATGAGGCATAAACTGGCCAGAAATATAGGATTAAAGCTTGTATCTCTTGTTGTCGCGTTTCTGATCTGGCTTCTGGTTGTAAATGTGGATGATCCGACGGATTCGATCTTGTTCCGCAATGTAAAGGTCAATATTCTGAATGAAGACAGCGTCACGGAAATTGATAAGGTATTTGCACCGGTCTCGGGTGATACGGTTGTGGTCAAGGTCACGGAGCACAAGAGTGTACTGGAGCGGCTGAAAGCGGATGATTTTATTGTTTCTGCGGATATGGAGAACCTGAACGAGATGAATTCAGTGCCATTGACGGTCACCTGCAGCAATGCTGCCGTTTCCTGGGATGAAATAGAGATTACACCGTCTTCAATGAAGGTTGAGATTGAGCCTAAGAAGCAGGAGGAGTTCCTTGTTTCTGTTGAGACATCCGGCACTCCGCAGAGAGGATACGAGGTTGGCAAGACGGAAGTCGTGCAGGGAAAGACTGTGCAGATAGCGGGAGCGGAGAGCGTTCTGAATCGGATCGGGCAGGTGGCTGTGACGGTCAGCGTCTCCAATATCGATGCGGACAAGCGGCTGACCGGCACCCTGAAGGTATTTGATAAGAATGGCGACCAGTTCACTGATGTGCAGATGAGCCGCATCCAGATCAAGGATGCGAATGGGGTGCTGCTCGATGACAACAGCGTGATGGTTGATGTGACGCTGTGGGAGGTGATGAGCGGGATCCCGGTCGGCGTGGAGACGACAGGCACCCCGGCGGAAGGTTATGAGGTTTCCGAGGTGAAGACGGTTCCGGTCACGGTAGACCTTGTCGGGACGCCGGAGGCGCTTGCGAGGCTGAACGGCAAAATCACACTGGAGGACCAGGTATCAGTCGACGGTGCAACGGAGAGTATCGCCGCTGAGCTTGATATTGCGAAGACACTCGACGATGTGGATGAGCTGCGTCTGGCGGAAGGGTTTGACTCTGCCGTTTCCGTGACAGTCCAGATCGAGAAGACGGGCGATCAGACGTTGCTTGTACCGCTGTCTAATCTTGAGATCCAGAATAAGCCTGAAGGAATGGCTCTCACATTCTCCCCCGCAGATCAGATTGCGGTCAGCATCCATTCAGACAGCGGGACGGCGTCTCTGAAGCTCACGGATATCAGGGCCTCGGTCGATCTGGCTGCCTGCGCCGTCGCAGGGGATTACGAGATCCCGGTAGATATTGAGCTTCCGGATGGCTATACACTTGTGTCGGATGTGAAACTGATGGTCAATGCCAGAGAACAGCAGGCGGAGAACTCTGCGCTGCCGGAGGATACGGAGGAATAGGCTTGGCAGAGAAAAAACTGACAGTAAAAAATGAATCAGGGCTTCATCTGAGGCCGGCGCGGCAGCTTTGCACAATGGCGATGGGATATGAGTGCAAGGTGATGATCCGTTTCCGCAACCGCGAATTCAATGCGAAGAGCCTGTTAGGAGTGCTGAGCGCGTGTATTTCACAGGGGGATGAGATCACACTTGTCTGCACCGGCAGCGATGAGGACGAGGCACTCAGGTGTCTGTCAGGTTTCATTGCGGATGAAGCAAATTGATGTTGACAGAAGTATGAAAAAGACCGTGCAGTTTTCTGATATGTCTGAGATGCACGGCCTTTTTATGCGCACAGGGCGGCAAGGAAATTTCAGCGGCAAAGCCGCTGCCGCCCTCGGCGCGGCGGATAGGGTTGATGGCTCTCCCCTATCCGATTATACACAATTTTTATGTTTCAGTCAGGGAAACGCCCATGAACTGTCTGATATTGATGCAAAAATGTGTCACGCCTGTCCGCCTGCCTATGATTTTGCCCGGATTGCAGCCCTCTTGCGAAGCGTCGGGTCGAGGATTTTTTTGCGGATACGCAGGCTCTTCGGAGTGACCTCGAGGAGCTCGTCTGTATCGATGAATTCGAGCGCCTGCTCGAGGCTGAGGATCTTCGGCGGTGTCAGCTTCAGGGCTTCGTCGGAGCCGGAAGCGCGGGTATTCGTCAGATGCTTTGTCTTGCAGACATTGAGTTCAATGTCTTCCGGCTTCGCGCTCTGGCCGATCACCATACCGGAATAAACTCTCTCGCCAGGGCCGATGAAGAGTGTGCCGCGGTCCTGTGCGTTGAACAGGCCGTAGGCGACGGACTCACCGCTCTCGAAAGCGATGAGCGAACCCTGGGAACGGTACTGGAGGTCACCCTTGTACGGGCCGTAGCCGTCAAAGATCGTATTCATGATGCCGTTGCCCCTGGTGTCAGTCAGGAACTCTCCCCGGTAGCCGATCAGGCCGCGCGACGGGATCGAGAACTCGAGGCGGGTGTAGCTGCCCTGGCCGATGCTCATACCCTGCAGCTCGCCCTTGCGCAGGCTGAGCTTCTGGATGACGGTACCGGAAAATTCCTCAGGGACGTCGATATAGGCAAGCTCCATCGGCTCAAGGCGTTTGCCGCGCTCGTCTGTCTTGTAGATGACTTCGGCTTTGCTGACTGAGAATTCGTAGCCCTCGCGCCTCATCGTCTCGATCAGGATCGAGAGATGCAGCTCGCCGCGTCCTGATACCTTGAAGGTGTCGGTATCCTCGGTGTCCTCGACGCGCAGGCTGACATCGGTATTCAGCTCACGGAACAGACGCTCACGCAGATGGCGGGAGGTCACATATTTGCCCTCCTGTCCGGCAAGCGGGCTGTCGTTGACAATAAAATTCATCGAGATCGTCGGCTCGGATATCTTCTGGAACGGAATCGGGTCCGGCGCGTCGGCTGCACAGACCGTGTCGCCGATATGCAGGTCGGCGATGCCGGAAATTGCGACGATGGAGCCGATCGTGGCGGAGGTGACGTCAACCTTGTCCAGACCGTCGAATTCATAGAGCTTGCTGATCTTGACACGCTGTTTTTTGGACGGATCATGGTGGTTGACCAGGACAGCCTCCTGGTTGACAGAGATTGAACCGCGGTCAACCTTGCCGATACCGATGCGGCCGACATACTCATTGTAATCAATGGTACTGATCAACACCTGTGTCGGGCCGTTTTCATCGCCCTCAGGAGCCGGGATATAATTCAGGATCGTCTCAAAGAGAGGTTCCATGCTGATCGGCTTGTCGGCAAGGTCAAGTATGGCGTATCCGCCCTTCGCGGAAGCAAAAACAAACGGGCAGTCAAGCTGCTCGTCAGATGCCTCAAGCTCAATAAACAGCTCGAGGACTTCATCGATGACTTCATTTGGCCTGGCCTCTGGCCGGTCGATTTTATTGATACAGACGATAACAGGCAGGTCAAGCTCGAGCGCCTTGCGAAGTACAAATTTCGTCTGCGGCATGGAACCTTCGAACGCGTCGACAACGAGGATGACGCCGTTCACCATCTTGAGTACGCGTTCCACCTCTCCGCCAAAGTCGGCGTGCCCGGGCGTATCTATAATATTTATCTTCGTATTCTTATATGTGACAGCAGTATTTTTGGAAAGGATTGTGATGCCGCGCTCACGTTCCAGATCGTTGGAATCCATGACACGCTCAGCGACCTCCTGGTTCTCCCGGAACACCCCGCTCTGCTTCAGCAGTTCATCCACGAGCGTAGTCTTACCGTGGTCTACGTGTGCAATAATTGCAATATTTCTAACATCTTCTCTAATCATAGATTTCTCTCTCTTCTTAAAATAGATTCATTTACGCCATCGTTCAGTTTATCACAATTCTGCGGGATTACAAGTAGCAGCAAAAAAAATTTGGATTTTTCGTGATTCCGGTTCTAAATAAAGGTTTCCCCGAATAAAAATGGATAGTAGAAATACGAGAAGAGGTACTTCGAAGGAAGAAAAGGAGAACGTTTTTTTATGACAGATAAGATTATTGAAAACAATCAAGTGTCCATCATAGGAAAAATTATTTCGGGGTTCGGTTTCAGCCATGAGGTCTTTGGCGAAGGCTTTTACATGGTGGATATATCCGTCCAGAGGCTGAGCGATTCATCCGACGTGATCCCGGTCATGATTTCAGAGCGGCTGATGGATGTTACGCAGGATTATATGGGAGAGTACATACAGATTTTCGGACAGTTCCGGTCATACAACCGGCATGAGGAGAAAAAGAACAGGCTGGTATTGTCTGTGTTCGCGCGTGAGGTGAGCTTCGTGGAGGACGATTGCGATAAGGTAAAGAGCAACCAGATTTTTCTCGACGGCTATATCTGCAAGACACCTGTATACCGCAGGACGCCACTCGGACGGGAGATTGCCGATATGCTGCTGGCTGTCAACCGGCCGTACGGGAAATCTGATTATATCCCATGTATCTGCTGGGGAAGGAACGCACGTTTCGCGGCCGGATTCGAGGTCGGGGGACATGTGCAGGTATGGGGCCGCATCCAGAGCAGGGAATATGTCAAAAGGCTGGATGATGAGACGACGGAGAAACGCGTTGCGTACGAGGTCTCTGTCAGTAAACTGGAATATGTAGAATAGAGGTACCTATTCAGAGTCGATTCGGAATAGATATACAGACTCGTCGTGCTTGCACGTAAGAGACTGTATATCTATTCCGAATCTGACTGCGAAGCAGGCACCTCCCCCTACAGCCTCAGCTACAGAATGCTCCACTGGAGCATTCTTCCGCATGCTATAGCAAGACATATGACGCGAAGCGGCATATAGCCTTCGGAGAAGGCGGTCTGTGGCTTGCAGGGCGGAGGGACTATGAATAGTAACGGAACAGAGGTAACTGTACGACAACATTCGAGAAAGAATTGCATTCCGCTGTAAAGTGTA
>CAYRKA010000010.1:0-9084 GCA_964424785.1 uncultured Lachnospiraceae bacterium
CCTACGGCTGACGGCATGCGGCCGAGCAGTGCGGACACCTCCGAGCCTGCCTGTGTGAAACGGAAAATATTGTCGATGAACAGCAGCACGTCCTTGCCGCCCTCATCGCGGAAATTCTCAGCCATCGTCAGGCCTGTCAGGCCGACACGCATCCTCGCTCCGGGCGGCTCGTTCATCTGCCCGAAGACCATCGTCGTCTTGTTGATAACGCCGGATTCCTGCATCTCGTGGTAGAGGTCGTTCCCCTCACGTGTGCGCTCTCCTACGCCTGTGAACACGGAGTAGCCGCCGTGCTCCGTCGCAATGTTGCGGATCAGCTCCTGGATCAGCACGGTCTTGCCTACGCCTGCGCCGCCGAACAGCCCGATCTTGCCGCCCTTCTGGTACGGGCAGAGCAGGTCTACGACCTTGATGCCTGTCTCCAGCACCTCCGCGGAGACAGACTGCTCCTCAAATGATGGTGCGTCACGGTGGATCGGCATATATTTCACGCCTGTCGGCGCGGGCTTGTTGTCGATCGGGTCACCCGTGACGTTAAAGATACGTCCGAGCGTCTTCTCGCCGACCGGGACGGAAATCGGGGAGCCGGTCGCTGTCGCGTCCATGCCCCTGACGAGCCCATCTGTTGGCCCCATCGCGATACATCTTACCGTCTCGTCGCCAAGATGCTGCGCGACCTCAACCACGAGCGTCTCACCGTTCGACCTGGTAATATGGATTGCCTCGTATATAGCCGGAAGCTTGCCCTCCGTAAACTTGATATCCAAAACCGCACCGATAATCTGAGTGATTTTACCTTTGTTCTGCATCGTAATACACTCCTTCTTATCTTAGTTAATCGCGTTGGCTCCCGCAATAATCTCCGTGAGCTCCTGCGTGATCGAGCCCTGGCGCGCCCTGTTGTACTGGAGCGTCAGATTGCCGATCATCTCCTCGGCGTTGCCCGTCGCGGAATCCATCGCCTGCATCCTCGCGCCGTTCTCGCTGGCAACCGCCTCCACCAGCGCCCCATAGAGGATGCTGGTGATATATTTCGGGATAATAATATCCAGTGCTTCTTCTTCCTGCGGCTCGTAATTCATCAGGGCTCCTGCCCTGGCCGCCTCAATATCCGCCTCGTCCACCTCGACCGGCAGCAGCTTCAGAAGCCGCGGCTCATGGACGACCGTATTCCTGAAATACGTGTAGGCCACATAGATCTCCCCGACTGCCCCCTCCGCGTACAGCTTCAGGACCTCATTGCAGATCTCCTTCGCGTCCGGGAACATTGGGTGCTCGATCACCTCGTTGTACTCCTGCGCAATGTCATAGCCGCGGTGTTCAAAATATTCCCGGCCCTTATTCCCGACCACAAAGAGGACGATATCCTCCTTCTTCATGCCGGAGCCCGTGACCAGCTTGATGACGTTGGAATTGTACCCGCCCGCCAGCCCGCGGTTCGAGGTAATCAGGATTATTGCCTTTTTTGTTGAATGCTGCGGCTTCAAATACGGATGCTCAATCGTTCCGGATTTGGCCAGCATGGAAGTCACCGTATCGTACATCTTGTCAAAATACGGCTTGGAACGTTCCGCGCGCGCTTTCGTCTTCTGCAGCTTGACCGTCGACACCAGCTTCATCGCCTTGGTGATCTGCTGGGTGCTGGCAATGCTGTTCCTGCGCCGCTTAATGTCTCTCATTGAGGCCATATCATCACCCTCTCACATCTCTATCTGAAGCTTGCCTTAAATTCCCCGAGAGCCGCCTGCAAAGCCGCGTCCGTCGCGTCGGAGAGCTGTTTCTCCTGCGCGATGCTGCCCGGGATCTCCGGATACTTCGTGTCGAGGAACTCAAAGAACTCCTTCTCGAAACGCAGGATATCGCCCACCGGGATGTCGAGCAGATACTTCTTCGTGGCAGCATAGATAATGATAACCTGATACTGCACCGGCATCGGCTGGTACTGCGGCTGCTTCAGGACCTCCTTGATGCGCTCGCCCTGCGCCAGCTTCTCCTTCGTGTCGTCGTCCAGCTCGGAACCGAACTGTGAAAACGCGGCCAGCTCACGGTACTGCGCCAACTCGACACGGATCGGGGCCGCGATCTTCTTCATTGCCTTGATCTGTGCCGCGCCGCCTACACGGGATACCGACAGTCCGGCGTTGATCGCCGGGCGGAATCCGGAATTGAACATCTCTGTCTCCAGGTAGATCTGCCCGTCTGTGATCGAAATCACGTTCGTCGGGATGTACGCGGATACGTCGCCTGCCTGCGTCTCAATGATCGGCAGGGCCGTCAGGGAACCGCCGCCGAGCTCATCGGAAAGCTTCGCCGCACGCTCGAGCAGTCTCGAGTGCAGGTAGAAAACGTCGCCCGGGTACGCCTCTCGTCCTGGCGGACGCTTCAGCAGCAGTGAGAGGGTGCGGTATGCCGCGGCATGCTTGGACAGGTCGTCATAGATGATCAGCACGTCCTCGCCGTTCTCCATCCACTCCTCGCCGATCGCGCAGCCCGAGTACGGCGCGATGTACTGCAGCGGAGCCAGCTCACTCGCGGTGGCGGAGACAACGGTTGTATAATCCATTGCGCCGTACTCCTCGAGTGTATTCACAATCGAAGCAACTGTGGAGGATTTCTGGCCGATCGCCACGTAAATGCACTTCACACCCTGCCCCTTCTGGTTGATAATCGTATCAACCGCGATCGCCGTCTTGCCGGTCTGGCGGTCGCCGATGATCAGCTCACGCTGTCCGCGGCCGATCGGCACCATCGAATCGATCGCTTTGATACCTGTCTGGAGCGGCGTATCAACGGATTTCCTGGCAATCACGCCGGAAGCCACGCGCTCAATCTGGCGATGTTTTTCTGCATGGATCGGCCCCTTGCCGTCGATCGGCTGGCCGAGCGCATTCACGACACGCCCCAGCATCCCGTCTCCGACCGGCACCTCCACTACTCTCCCTGTTGTCTTTACGACATCTCCTTCACTGATATCGTTGCTGCTGCCAAGAAGCACTGCGCCGACATTATCCTCCTCCAGATTCAGTACCATGCCATATACTTCGTTCGGGAACTCCAGCAGCTCGCCCTGCATCGCTTTCTCCAGCCCGTAAATACGGGCGATGCCGTCGGCAACCTGGATCACCGTGCCTGTATCAGACACTGCGATTTCAGAAGCGTATTTCTGAATCTGTTCCTTGATCACAGAACTGATTTCCTCTGGTCTTAAATTCATAAGATGGCTTCACCTTCTTTCTCATTTTCCAATGAGATCTTCATAAGTCCGGCTGTCAGCCGCGCCAGACTGCTCTGGACCGTGCTGTCAACCACGCGGTCGCCAATGCGGATCAGCAGCCCGCCGATCTTGCTCTCGTCTACCTTATATTCGATCTCCATTGTCTCATAGCGGGTCGTGTCAAGCAGCTTGCGCTCGATCCGCTCCTTCTGGGTACCGCTCAGGGGAACCGCCGATACCACCTCGGCCACCCCGATCTTTTTGTATTCCTTCACCCTTGCAATAAAATATGCAAAAATATCCGGTAAATCCTTATATCTTCCCTTTGTCACCACGATTCTCAGAAAACCTGTGAGGGCGTCGGATATGCGGCCCTTGAATACTGCCTCGACCACCTGGAGCTTCTCCTGCAGCGGGATCTCCGGGTGGACCAGGATCTTTTCAAAGTCACCGTTTTCTTTCAGGACAGACTGCACCATCTCAATCTCCTGCAGCAGGCTGTCCGTCCGGTTCTCTTCCACGGCAAGCTCAAACAACGCATCCCCATAAGTCCTGGATACTAGCTTAGCCATGTCTGATCTCCTATCTCATTGAGCGTATCATCAATTAACGAATCCTGGATACTGACGTCGATATTCTCCTTAACTACCTTGCCGGCAATCATGGAGGCTACCGTGATAATTTCTTTCTTGATATCATCCTCGGCCTTCCTGTGCTCCAGCTCGACCTGCCGGTTCGCCCTCGCGATAATGCCGGCCGCCTCAGCCTTTGCCTCCTCGATGATCCTGGCCTCACTCTCGAGCGCTTTCTTGCGGGCAGCGCTCAGGATCGCGTCCTCCTCCTTGTGGATGGAGCGCAGCCTGTTCTCATAGTCTTCACGGAGCTTCTCGGCATCCGCCTTCGCCTGATTTGCCGAATCAATATTTCCCTTTACTCTCTCCTCACGCTTCTTCAGCATATCCCGCGCCGGGTTGAACAGCAGGTATGATAAAAACAGAAACATCACAAAGACTGCTATCGCGAGCAGGACCGCGTCATGCAGAAGCTGTGGGTCAAGATTAAACAAACGTTCCAAGATTTCGCCTCCTCTCTTTCCTGATTTCTGTTCGCAGCTGTCCCCAGCTGCATATAGGAAACGGCTTCCGTTTTTTGTGCAAAATCAAAGCTTCCCGATGAGCGGGTTCGCGAACAGGAGAATGAAAGCGATGGCGAGGCCGTACAGGCCTGTCGTCTCGGCCACGGCCTGTCCAAGCAGCATCGTGGACATGATGTCGCCCTTCGCGCCCGGATTGCGCCCTACTGCCGCCGCGCCATGGCCTGCGGCAATACCCTGTCCTACGCCAGGCCCGATACCTGCGATCAATGCAAGACCTGCGCCGATCGCTGAACAAGCTAATACTAAACCTTCGTTTGTGATACCCATAATATTACCTCCTGAATGTATATTAATAATAAAATGAACAGGAAAAACAGGAATGTATTTCCCTTAAAGTTGCCTATGCTTCCTCCGGGATCTTCTGTGTGACGAATACCATCGTCAGCATACAGAACACATACGTCTGTATCGCGCCCGAGAAAATATCGAAATAGATGTGCAGGAAACCCGGCCAGCCAATCGCAAACTTCGACAGCAGCGAGTAAATCAGCGACATCATCACCGTGCCGGACAGGACATTGCCAAACAGACGCAGCGACAGTGAGAACGGCACCGCGATCTCGCCGATCAGGTTGATCGGGAACAGGATCGGGATCGGCTTGAACAGGTCTGTGAACGCGCCGAACTTATTGTATTTGACATTGTTGTACTGGATCATGGCAAATGTAATCAGCCCGAGCGGGAGCGTCACGCCGTAATCCGCCGTCGGTGGTCTCAGCCCAAACAGGCCGGAAATATTGCTGATAAAAATGAATATAAAAATCGACCCAATATAATTGCGGAACTTCTTCGCATGGACGCCCATGCTGCTCTCGACCATCTTGTCAAGCATCTCGACGATCATCTCGACAACATTCTGGAATCCGGTCGGATACTCCTGCGCATGGCTGATCGAGATGCGCGCTGCAACCGCAAACGCAAGGATCAGCAGCATGACAATCAATATGGCGACGTGTGTCGTCGTGATCCAGAAGGTCTGGCCAAACAGCTCGTAGCTGAATATGCCATGCACCATAAAATCGACCTCGGATCCCGAGGACGCCAGCAAATTCGCAGTCTCCACGTTTTCTCCTCCTTTCCTCAGAATTGGTAATTATTCAGTGCCAATAGTTACCTGAATTCTTATTATTGTTCTCCGCCGGCCTGGCGGATGAAATCTGTGGATGCCCCGCGGACGGAGCGTCATTTATGGAATCTCTCCCACAATTTATACATCAATGGCTCCAGGAACGCCCCAAACTTCAGGCAGAGCATCCCCAGGAAAACCGCCATGACATATCCGATCTTAAAATAACAGGTCACGCCTGCGACGAGTAGGATAACCACAGTGCGTGTCATATACGCCTTGCGCATATACTTCTCCGCGTCCCCCGGCGGCATATCGAGCGCCCTGTCAATCGAGCGGTACAGATGCACCGCGAGCACAAGCGCCGTCGCCACGCCAATCCACAGGCCGAGCGCAAAATCAGCCCTCAGATCCGCAAACTGCGGCCAGATCTCAGCGACGGCCAGATCCGCGACCTGGATCACTGCCCCGCTGGCTACAATGCCAGCCATCAGACCCGCAAGCGTATCATTTATTTTCCTGTTCATCCTCCCGTCTCCCCTTCCCGACCGGAATCTGGAACTGTTTCAGGAGGATCCAGGTATTCCTCGCCCCTGCCAGTATCCCAAGTATCAAAAGGATTGCCGTAACGGACCAGCCGAACCGGTCTTCGATCCACATGCCCAGAACCGCGCAAAGTACTACCGGAGCCAGCATACTGATGCCCAGATGTGTGACCATCGCAAGCGCCCGGGCGATCTCGTTCATGTTTCCTTTTTTCATAGATTCTATACATCTCCCTGCCTTTGTCAAGCCACAACCCCTGGCCGGCGCCATGAAATGATGAAACGAAACGATTAATACAAGGTGACCCTTCAGAAATTGCTCCTCTAATCATAGGGCATTTTTCCGGTTTCGTCAACAAATTTTGGCGCACAAAAAGAAACTGCCCGGCCGCTGTATACAGCAGCCAGGCATACTTGCCCATAGGCTATTCTTACTCTGTTACGACGCCCTTCTGCAGCATGATATTTGCATACAGCGCCTTCTCGCCTGTCGCGATGATCGCGTAGACCTTCTTCGACTCCTCATAGAATGCGAAGCGTTCAATCTGGCCGATCACTGCTGCGCCGCGCTCATCGTGCTTCGCAATGATCTCCTTGTAGGTATCCCAGATCGGCGTCTCCACGTCGTCCCCAGGCATGACCTCCATCAGGTTCACCGGGTGCTCCACATACGTATCGAGCGGGAATACGGTCAGGATCGCGTCGAGCAGCTCCGGCACGCCATGGCCGTCGCAGCGGATCACAACCGCATCCCTCCCCATCGTCTCAGCCGGGAAATTCCCGTCGGAGATGACAAGGCGGTCGCTGTGCCCCATCTCACAGAGGACCTTCAGCAGCTCAGGTGACAGAATCTGTGGTATTCCCTTCAGCATAATGATTCTCTCCTGTTATCCCAGAGATCAGTCGTAGAGGTTCGGAGCGATCTCGTCGCTGTCCATATTCTCTGCATTGTACCAGTAACCGTCTGTCGGCAGGTCTGTCACTTCCTCGCCATTTGCGATCTGTGTCAGGACGTCGACCGTCTTGATGCCCATAGCCAGCGGGGACTGTGTAACCGCGCCGAACATTGTGCCGTCCGCGATAGCTGCCTTGATCGTGGAGCCTGCGTCGAAGCCTGCTGCCAGGACTGTGGTCTCCGGATCGCTGCCGAGTACGTTCAGGTTGCCGTTTGCTGTGAGGATGCCCTCTGCCGCTACCTGGTTGGAACCGAAGATACCGATCACGTCCTCTTTGTTGAGGATATTGGAAGCCTCTGTCGCGCACAGCTCAACTGTCGTCTGAGCCGGAACCGCTACTTCGATGATGATGTTGGCTGCTGCCTCGTCGCCTGCGTCTGAGCAGTTGTTTACATAATATTCATTGCCTGTCACCGCCACGGTATTGCCGTCTGCTGCCGCCAGCTCGATGAACTTGTCGATGAAGCCAAGGCCTCGGCTCGTGATGGACTCGGAGGTCGCCTCCTGGTTCACCTCACCGATCCTCACTGGCGCCTCTGCCGCAGCGATCTTATCCTTCAGGGCTGCGTACAGATTCTCTGCTGCCGTAGCGCCTGCACCGTAGTTGTCCGTTGCGATTGTGGAGTATACGGAGCCCTCCGGAGCATTCGGAACGCCTGAGTCAAACAGGACTACCGGGATGCCTGCATCCATCGCTGCCTGGAGAGAGTCGAGGACTGCCTCCTGGTCGCACGCTGCCAGGCCGATCCCATCCGGCTTCTTGTTGATCGCGTCGTTCAGCATCTGTACCTGGTCGGCGATGTCGGACTCCGCGTTCGGGCCGTTGGAGTTCGCCGTTACGCCAAGAGCTTCCTTCTCGGAATCGATACCCTTCACTGCTGCCTGCCAGTAAGAAGACTGATAGCTCTTTACGATAATCTCAAATGTGTAGTCGCCGTTTGCCACGACTGCTTCCTCTGCGAAAGCCACGCTGCCAAGCGCTGTTGCCGCTACTGTTGCCCCAAGTGCTACTGCCAATAACTTTTTGTTCATGTTGTTCCCTCCTGTTTTTATTTTTGGATTTATTTATATGAAGTCATCCGACCGCATATCGATAAATTATTTAGCCTCTCTTCTCTTTTTGATGACGTCGATCAGCACCGCGCCGATCAGCACGAGGCCCGTGATGATCTGCTGCCAGTTTGCCTGCAGGCCGATGAACGGAAGCCCCGTCTTCAGCAGGCAGATGACAAACACGCCGAGCAGGGAGCCTGTGACCGTACCCGCGCCGCCTGACGCCGACACGCCGCCGATGATCGCGCCGCCGATCGCCTCGAGCTCAAAGCCCGCGCCCGTGCCGGGCTGCACCGTCGAGAAGACGGCGGAGTAAGCGATTGCCGCGAGCCCTGCGAACAGCCCTGAGATCGCGTACGCAACCACATGGTAAAGCTTCACATTGACACCGGAGAGCCTCGCGGCCTCCTTGTTGCTGCCGATGCCGATCGTGTAGCGGCCTACCTTCGTGTGGTTCAGCACATAGGACATGACGAACACGAGGATCAGGACCCATATAATCCCGATCGGCAGCATCTTGCGCGGCGCCACACTGATCTTGAAAATATTCCGGAACCATCCGCCCGGCTGTACCGCAGTCGGCCATGTGATGCCGAAGCCGCCGACAATGATCGAGCCAAGCCCTCTCGTGATCATGCAGGTACACAGCGTCACGAGGAACGGCGGAATGTCCAGAATCGCCACGAGCGTCCCGTTAATGCAGCCGATCGCAATGCCGAAGAGCACAGTCACGAGCATCCCGGCCCACACTGGGAAATTGTGGAACGAGATCAGGTAGCCGCCCACCAGCGAGTAACAGATCAGCCCCGTACCGATCGACAGGTCCACGCCGCCCGTAATCAGCGGGAAGGTCACGCCGATCGACATCAGCACGATGTAATACGAATAATCCAGGATGCTTACCAGCGTCGTATACTTCCTGAAGTTGGGACTCATGATGCTAAAGAAAAGCGCGAGCCCGATGATCACGAGGAGCACGATAAACCGTTGCCCTCCGAGCCTCTCCAGCAGCGACTTTTCCTTTGCCGCAGTTACTGTCTTCTGATTTGCCATGATGTCTCCCTCCTGTTAATATGTATCGGCACGCGCAGCTC
>CAYRKA010000010.1:9184-14668 GCA_964424785.1 uncultured Lachnospiraceae bacterium
CGCTGCACCTGCCAGGTCGTCGGGACGCATTTTAAATATGCCGCTTCGCGTCATAGGCGTCCCTCCTCTTAATATGTATCGGCACGCGCAGCTCCGCTGCACCTGCCAGGTCGTCGGGACGCATTTTAAATATGCCGCTTCGCGTCATAAGCGTCCCTCCTCAGCCAATCTCTCGTGTAGCCAGATTCATGATGTTCTCCTGGGTAGCTTCCGCAATGTCTATCTCTCCGGTAATCTTTCCCTCGCACATAACGATAATCCGGTCGCTCATACGCAGGATCTCCGTCATCTCGGAGGATATCATGATAATCGCCTTGCCCTCGCCTGCCAGCTTGTTCATCAGCTTGTAAATCTCATTCTTCGCGCCTACATCGATGCCTCTCGTCGGCTCGTCAAAAATCAGGACATCGCTGTTCCTCGTCAGCCACTTCGCGATGACGACCTTCTGCTGGTTGCCACCGGAGAGGTTCACCACGAGCTGGTCCACGCCGGGTGTCTTCGTCGCAAGCGAATCCACGTACTCCTGTGCAACCTTCTCTTCCTTTTTCTTATCGATAAAGATGCCCTTCAAATACTCCTCCAGCGTCGCCATCGTCGTGTTCTCCGCAATGGATTTCTGTACCACGATGCCGTAGCGCTTGCGGTCCTCCGAGAGGTATCCGATGCCATGCTTCACCGCGTCCTCCGGCGAATTGATTGTGACCTTCCGGCCATTCACGTAGATATCGCCGCTCTCCTTCGGATCCGCACCGAAGATCGCCCTCGCGGTCTCGGTACGCCCCGCGCCCATCAGGCCGGAGAACCCGAGGATCTCGCCTTTGTGCAGCTCGAAGCTGATATCCTGCACCATCCTGCCGGCATTGAGGTGTTCGACCTTCAGCACGACCGGCGCGCCCTTTGGCACCATACTGTGCGTCTTCGGCTCCTCATAGATGACGCGGCCTACCATCATGTTGATAATATCATTCTTCGTGCAGTCCTTCGTGATCAGCGTACCGACGTAAGCGCCGTCGCGCATGACCGTCACGCGGTCCGTAATTACCTTGATCTCGTCCATGCGATGAGAAATGTAGATGATGCCGAGCTGCTTCTCGCGCAGGTCGCGGATGATCTTGAACAGCTCATCGATCTCGGATTCCGTCAGCGCAGCGGAGGGCTCATCGAATACGATCACCTTCGCCTCGTGGGAGATGGCCTTCGCGATCTCGCACATCTGCTGCTTGCCAACCGTCAGGTTGCTCATAGTCTCCGTCGGGTCGATGTCGATATGGAGGCGCCCGAACAGCTTCGCAGCCTCCTCATTCATCTTTTTGTCATCGATCCCGAGCCCTTTCTTCGGCTCGCGCCCGATAAAGATATTCTGCGCGACAGTCAGGTGGCCGAGCATATTCAGCTCCTGGTGCACAATCACGATGCCGGCGTCCTGCGCCTCCCTCGTATTGTGGAACTCCACCTCCCTGCCCTCATATGTGATCGTTCCGGAGTCCTTTGTGTAGATGCCCGTCAGCACCTTCATCAGGGTCGACTTGCCGGCTCCGTTCTCCCCCATCAGCGCGTGCACCTCGCCCCTGCGGACCTCGAGATCCACATGATCCAGCGCATGTACGCCCGGGAATGATTTGTCGATTCCTTTCATCGTTAAAATAACATCGCCCATACTTTTACCTCAGCCTTTCTGCAATCTGTCCTGACCTGCTTAATTTTTGCGGCGCCTGCCGAGCACGTCAAAATAGACTGCCGCAATCACGATAATACCGGTAATAATCAGCTGGTAATTCTTGTTCATCCCAAGTGCAAGGATGCCTTCCTGTAAAAGCGCGATGATAAATACGCCGATCACCGTCCCGCTGATGGATGCCAGGCCGCCCGCCATCGAGGTACCGCCCATGACGCAGCCCGCGATCGCTTCATTATTATACTGGTCGCCGTAGCCCGGCTGCACCGTCGTGTACGCCGATACAAAGAAGATCGCCGCGATGCCGACCAGCAGCCCGCAGATCACGTACGCGGTCATCTCCCAGGTCTTGATATTGACACCGGACAGCCTCACCGCCTCCTTGTTGCTGCCGAGGCACAGGATATAGCGCCCGACCTTTGTCTTGTTCAGGATGATTGCGCAGACAATTGCCACGCCGAGGAAAATAAAGAGCCCTGTCGGGATATTGCCGACCTTGACGAGATTGCGGTACCACCCGTCCGCAGACGTCGACTGGGGCCAGCTCACAGACTGTGTCTTCGTGAAGACGGAGGCAAGGCCCTTCGCGATATTCATGCTCGCCATCGATACGATGAACGGCGGCACGGACCAGAACGCCACAAGATAGCCGTTGAACAGGCCAAACGCCAGGCCGACCAGGATGCTGATCACCATCGCGAGCGGCATCGGCACACCGTAGCTCGTCAGGCTGTAGCCGGACACGAGCGCACAGCAGAACATGACAGGCCCGATCGAGAAATCGATGCCGCCGGTCGCGATCACGAACGTGACGCCGAGTGACAAAAAGCCCAAGAAGTATACGTAGTTCAGCGCGCTCAGGATGCGCGAGTAGCTGAGGAACGTCGGGCTCATAAGGGCAAACGCTATGTACATCAGGATCAGCACGCCGACCAGCAGTATCCTGTTCAGGCCGATCTTTTTGACAATCGGGTTTTTCTTCAAATTCTCCATTCTTCTTCCTCCTGGCTGCAGATTCCGTTCCGGTTAATCCGATGCGGCAGCGGTCCCGTATCTTCACAATCGCCTGATACATTCTCACATACTCTACGGCAATGCGCAGAATCCGGGCCGCACCTTATACCTTATATGGATATAGTATCGGAAAAACGTCTTGAAATTAATAGAAAATCTTCTTGAAATGGTATAATATTTTCCACTGAGCCGGATGACCGGCTGCCGGGTTTATGCATTTTCACGAATCCCGCGGCAATGCGCGGGGCCCCGCCCACGCCGCGGCGGTCAGTTTTCCCCCTCGCGGAAGAGGAACAGGAGCTTCTGGTTCTCTTCCGAGTACATCGTCGCCTTGGTCACCGCCTGCGAGCCAGAATCCGTGTATGCAGGCACCGTTTTGCCCTGGAGCACCTCCACTGCGGCCTCCACGCTGAGGTATCCCATATTGAAGGGCTTCTGGACGACAATCCCGCAGAAAAGGCCGGATTCGAGCAGCCCGATCTCTTCCAGCGAGCTGTCAAAGCCCACCATCGCAATCCTGTCGCCCATCCCGAGAGCCTGCACGGCGCGCGCGGCTCCGACCGCCGAGTATTCATTGAGCCCGGCGATCACATTGATGTCAGGATGGGCATCGAGCAGCTCCATTGTCACATCATAGCCCTGCTGATAGTCAGAATTTGAAAAAACCGTGCCGACGATGCAGTCCTCATAACCGGCCAGCCCTTCCCGCAGCCCCTGCTCGCGCTCCATCGCGGTCGACGAGCCCTGTACATGGGCGACAATCCCGATCACCGGATCCTCCGGCAGGAACGGCATGATGCACTCAGCCATGCGCCTCCCTGCCTCGAGATTGTCCGTTGAGATCAGCGATTCCTCGAGCTGCTCATCGAGCGTGGAATCAACAAGGATCAGCGGAATCCCGGCCTCTGCTACCTCCCCGGCGGCCTCCGTCACCTCCGTATAGCTTGTCGGGGCGAGGATCACCGCGTCCGGCTTCTCTTTTGCCGTCTCCCTCAGGATCTCCGACTGCATCGCATGGTTGTCCTCCGCGTCCGCTGCCTTCACCACAAGGTCGATCCCGTACTCCTTCGCCCCGGCCTGCGCACCCTCGAGCAGGGCCTTCCAGAAATCATTTTCTTCATCAATTACCTTCGGGATAAAGACGATCTGATACGGGGTCTTCCGGCTGCTCCTGACACGCGCCAGGACGGCAGCGGAAGTCAGCGCGGCCACAACAGCCGCAGCAGCCGTGAGCAGCGCCAGCCGCTTCCTGCTCCTCCTGTTACTGCCTGAATGCTTCATCGTCTGCCTCCTTCCAGTTCGGATTCGGTATCGTGATAAACGCCATCGTCCCCGCGCCCGGTGCGCTCTTATACGAAAGCCCGTACTCCGACCCATAGTAGAGCTGGAGACGGTGGTGGACATTGTAGACGCCGACCTTCCCGGCCTTCCCATCCTCCCGTTTTTCCAGGATATCCGCAAGCGTCTCCTGGCTCATGCCGGGCCCGTTGTCCGCGACCGTGATCACCAGCTTTTCACGCACGATCTTCACCGACACGCTGACGGTACCGCCGTGCTCCGCGTATTTGACCCCATGATAGATCGCGTTCTCGACAAGCGGCTGGATCACGAGCTTGACAATCGGCATCGGGAGCGCCTCCGGATCCACATCGATCTCAAATTCAAGCTGATCCTGATAGCGCATCTTCTGGATCGTCAGGTAGCTCTTTGTGTAGCTGATCTCACTCTCGATCGTGACAAGCTCATCCTCATTGCTGATGCTCTGGCGCAGCAGCCGCGCAAGCTGCGAAGTCATCACGACGACCTCCTGCGTCCTGCCGCTCTCCGCCATCCAGATAATCGAGTCGAGCGTATTGTACAGGAAATGCGGGTTGATCTGGGACTGCAGCGCGTTCAGCTCGCTCTTGCGCTTCTCACGCTGCTCCTGTACATTCTGCTCCATCAGCTCCTGGATCCGCCCTGTCATGCGGTTGAAGGATGCCCCGAGCTGCGCGATCTCGTTATCCCCGTCGACTGCTGTCTCCGCGTACGCGAAATTCCCCTTCTCTACCTGCCGCATCGAGTTTTGCAGGCGGCGGATGGGCTTCGTGATCTCCCGGGAGATCAGGCTCGTCAGAAGGATCGCGGCAGTAAAAAGCACGAGTGCACTCAGATAGTAAGCATTCTGCATATCGTCGCGGTTCTTCATCAGCTCATCCAGGTACGAGACGCCAACCGTCGTCCACCCGGTCTCCTCCGACCTGCAGAACGTATAGACACGGCTGTTGTCGCCGTCCTTCACGACAAAGCTGCCGGAATCCCCGGTCAGCACCTCGTCGATCTTCTCCTTCTTAAGGCCGCTGTACAGAAGCTGCTGCTGCGGATGGTAAATGATATTCGCCTCATCGTCGACAATAAAGACATAGCCGCGGCTGCCGAGGCTGATATTCTTGCCAAGGGAATTAATCGTGCTGTAATTCAGGTCAACAAAAAAGACGCCCTCCGTCTCCCCTGTCCGCTGGTCGGTGATCGGCGTGCTCAGCGTCACGACCCAGGGATAGCTGCCGCTGATCACATTCTGGACATGCGACGCAGAAAGGATTGCGCGGATTTCGGTCAGCATGATGCCGCTCTCCTCCAGCAGCTCCCCGTCGATCGCATCCCTGTACCAGTCAAGCTCCCTGTAATCCATATACGGATTCAGGATCTCATCCCCCCGGTTGACCAGGCACCGCCCGTTCTCGCCGAGCAGGCCGATGTTCGAAATATCAGGGCGCGAATCGAGAATCGTCGTGAACTGCTGCGTCAGCCGCCCC
>CAYRKA010000010.1:14768-32604 GCA_964424785.1 uncultured Lachnospiraceae bacterium
CGAAATATCAGGGCGCGAATCGAGAATCGTCGTGAACTGCTGCGTCAGCCGCCCCTCATCCTCCTGCCGGAGAAAAGCAAGCGCATCCTGGTTCTGCGTCACCATATACGCAATATTCCCCATATAATTGATGTACGTGTCGATCTCCGTATTGACCTGCCGGACGAGCTGCATCGCATAATCCTGCGAGTTCTCGATCACCGCATCCTCCGTATAATTCATTGAGAATACCGTAAAAAACAGGAGTGAAAAGATGATCAGGACAGAGAACGACACGAGGATCGACGTGCGGATACTCTTGAATTTAAAAAAATGCGTTTTTCTCATGTCCATATCCTCTCTGCCCACAGCACGCCCGGCTTTTCTTCTACTCCCGGTGCTTCCGTGCGTACTCCTTCGGGGTACATCCCGTGACCTTCTTAAATGCCGAGCTGAAATAATGCGGGTCGGCATACCCGACCTCCTGCGCCACCTCGTACGTCCGCTTCGTCGTATTCGCGAGCAGCGTCTTCGCCTTCTCAATCCTCTTTTTCGTCAGCGCCTCGATGAACGTCTCCCCCGTACAGTTTTTAAATACGGAGCTGAAATAGCTCGTGCTCATCGCAAGGTAGCTGCATACAGAATTCAGGGACAGCTCCGGGTTCGCGTAATTCTTCTCTATATAATCGAGCGCCAGCATCGCCTGCCTGCTCCCCTTCACATCCTTCTGGTCAAACATCAGGTCAGACACACGGATACAGAAATGCAGCAGGTCCTGCGCGATCTCCGACAGGTGCTGTTTCTCGTAAATCGAATTCAGCAGCTCCCGCTCCTCCCTCATGACCGCCTCATCGCTGACGCCGGACGATTCCATCTCATTTGCAATCGAAATGATTGCATTCTGCACATAAAAGATGCTGCGGTTGCGGCTGACACAGGACTCCCTGATCGCCTGGGCAAAGCCCATGACAGCCTCCCTGATATCCTGGCCGCTGTTCCCGCGGATCGCAGTCACAATGCGGTCTGTCCACAATGCAATATCGACATGGCCGGAATCCCCGTCCCTGGGGATCTGCCTCGCACAGATCACACGCGAATTGCCAAGCTGGAAGCGGTACTCAAGCGCCTCCCTGGCAGCCTGGAATGATTTCGGGAGCTGGTAAAGCGAGCTGGCCGGCAGCCCGACACCGACCGTTATCCCGATATTCAGGAAAGCCTGCACCAAGCTGCGGATCCGCTCGCACAGAGCCGACGCCCGCTGCTCCAGGTCAGTTCCGCCGGAAAAGATCAGCTCCGTCTGGTTCTCCACATTCTGGAACGCGACGCCGAGCTCCGTCTCCCGGATCATCTCATCCGCGATATTGTACACTGCAAACAACGCGAGGTCATCCTTTTTCTGCTCATCCTTCTCATAAAAATCAGAGACATCGTCCACCTGCACCGCCGCCGCGATAAAATAATTGCCCGAGAAGGAGATCCCATAATCCTCCATCTTCTGTCTGACCTCCTGCTCCGGAAGGACCAGATCCCCCTGCAGGAGCTGATGCAGGAAGCGGCCGCGCAGCACAGGGAAATTCGACATATACTCCCCCCGGATACGCTTCATGCCGCTGTTCTTCCGACAGGCCTCATCGAGCTGCTCCCGGATCCTGGTCAGCAGCTCCGACAGCTCCATCGCGGTCACTGGCTTCAGTATATACTCGACAACCTTATATTTGAGCGCCTGCTTCGCATACTCGAACTCATCATAGCCGCTGATGATCACGACCCGCGTATCACTGCAGTTCTCATAGATATATTTTGCAAGCTCTATCCCGTCGACATACGGCATATAAATATCCGTCAGGACAAGATCGACCCTCTCCTGCTTCAGGAACCCGATCGCCTCGCGCCCGTTGCGGCACGTCCCGGCCAGCGCAAAGCCGAGCTCACCCCATTTGACATTCCGGCTGATCGCCTCACGGATCAGGACCTCATCATCCACGAGCAATACACTATACATTAAAAAACCCCGATTCCTGACAAAATTGCGGCATTCCCTGCCGCTGATATCATCATGATACATCACAATCATTCAAAACACAACCCGGCTTTTCTATAAAAAAGTGACAGCAGATTTGTGTAATGCTATAACCCGAGTTTGCCACTTGAGAAGCGAAAATGGAACCTGTAAAGACTCCATTTTTTCAGTAAATATGCGGGTTTTCCTTTATTTACAGGGCTTGCAAAATTTTGATATTATGTACCTACTTTTAGGTACCTACGTGAAAATCTTTGTGCCAGTTTTGATGCTTTTGAATTCCGCCCGGCGGTACCCAGTGCGATCATGTAGGTAAGCATATGCGCCTCCACATATTCCGGCGTCCGGACATACACCGGCCTGGTATCCAAATCCCCTTTCATGACCCGGAACTGGTCCTCGATCTGCGTCAGGCTATGCCGGAAGTTATTTCCAGTGGAAAGTGGATCGTGTTTGCGTTATCAGAAGGAGATGGTTTGATATTTAACGGCCTGATGAACTGTTCATCGACCGGGATCATGTTGTTGGAGTTTAAGACACCGATCAGCTTATCTCCGTCATAAATTTTAGTGAAATCAACATCATTCTTCATGGAAGTATGTTTGGGTTTGGGGGACCTGAGGGGCACACAGTATTTTTCAGTTCCGCAAACGATAATAATGCCTACAAACGGGCGCTTCTCTTTTGATATCTGCGGGGAGACGGACATAACATGGTCGTCCATCTTTGCCAAATCCCGAATGTATTTCATATCAATCAAATATAAATTTAACCGGTTTTGTTTCATAATCTTCTCTTGTGCTTAAAAAGAAAGGCTGCGTGTGAACGCAGCCTAAATAGTTTCCACTTAATGGTAGGACTCACCGCTTTTTACAGAAATGCGACAGCATCGCATTTCCATACGATAAGGAGAACTGAAAATCAGTCTGTGCTTATCACTACGCATAGTATATAGAAACTTCCACAGCACGGCCTGCGGCTCCTTCAAGAATCAATGATTTCAGCCTTTCGGAATTGGACACCTGCTGATCCAAATAAAACAGGGTCTTTTTTACACCCAGCGATTCCAACTGCGACAGCAGCAGATCTACATCAGCTTCCTGCACGGGCGATGAGGACCGACAGCACTGCCATGTAGACAGCCGCCAGGATAAGCGGAATCATGCCATCAATATATCCCGCCTGGTCACCCAGACCATAGTACAGCACATAACAGATTATGCTCAGCGCCGCCGCAAGGATCGCCATAGCGAACAGGCCAGACGCCCCATTCCGGGTGATCACTCCCATGCCATAAAGCGCATTACTCTCCAGAAACACCAGCGCAGTCCAGCCGACGATCAGAAAAAGCTCGGTGGTGACCTGCCGGTGAAATGCTGCTATCGTCACGAGAAGCAGCACGACATAGGAAATCACAGCGGTCAGGAGGACGGCTCTGGCAGAGAAGAGGGATCGGGCTGTATCCGCGCCATTTGTCCCTTTGATGATCATGACCACTGCGGCGATCCCCACGAAAATTTTAAGCTGGATACATCCTCATCATCCTGTCACAAACCGTCAGAAGTTTGTCTCCCCGTCCTGCATCATGGTTCTGAAAAAGAGCAAGCCGGACAACAGGACGCTGTTCATTGACGCTACCAATGAGTGCATCAAGATCACGAACAACAACAAGTTGACCGAGGAAAATATTTCCCGCATCGTGGACGTATTTGAGCAAATCCGGCATTTTCTCCTAAATAGGGGAAAATGCCGTTTTTCACAGTGGGAATTATATACGTAGCTCATATAATAGACTTACGGTCCAGGCGCCGGCATGGGCCGAATAATCTGGAGGCGGTAAAGACAAATGAGTGTTTCAACTACAGTGAAAAAATTAGGCATTGAACAGATAATAAAGCATCTGTACAAAGACCCGGAAAAAAATCTGCGGAAGCTGATGGATTGGGCAGACAGGTTCAGCGGGGGCGATCTGGAGAACCCGCGCAGCTATATCAGGCACGCGATCGAAGACCCCGGCGATCCTTATTATGATTTCATCCGCCATATCATACGGAACGTTGACCAGGATGTGTTAACGACAGCTGTCGTGAACTTCTTTATCAACGCAGTCCTGGCCGGCTGGCCAAAGCAGGAGGAAAACCGGGAAAAGTACGGCTGCAATATTCCCTGGGCAATCCTGCTGGATCCCACAAGTGCCTGCAACCTGCACTGCACTGGCTGCTGGGCAGCGGAGTATGGCAACCGGCTCAACCTGACATATGAGGAGATCGACAGCATCATCAGGCAGGGCAAGGAGCTGGGCGTTTATTTCTATATCTACACGGGCGGCGAGCCGTTGGTGCGCAAAAAGGATCTGATCCGTCTCTGCGAGGAGCATGACGACTGCATTTTCCTGGCCTTCACGAACGGTACCCTGATCGATGAGAAATTCGCCGATGAGATGCTCCGCGTGAAGAACTTCATCCCCGCGATCTCCCTCGAAGGCGATGAGGCGGATACCGATTCCCGCCGGGGCAATGGTGTCTACCAGAAAGCGCGCAAGGCGATGGGGCTGCTCCGGGAACGCAAGCTGATTTACGGCATCTCATCCTGCTATACCAGCGTCAACTACCAGTCCATCACTTCAGATGAGTATTACCAGAGCCTCATTGATATGGGCGCTTACTTCATCTGGTACTTCCACTATATGCCTGTGGGCAACGACGCGGCTCCCGGGCTGCTGCTGACCCCGGAACAGCGCGAATACGTATACCATCGCATCCGCAAGCTGCGTGCTGAAAACCCCCTGTTCGCGGTGGATTTCCAAAATGACGGGGAATATGTCGGCGGCTGCATTGCAGGAGGCAAACGGTACCTGCACATCAACGCAAACGGGGATGTGGATCCCTGTGTATTCATCCACTACTCGGATTCGAACATTCGGGAATGCTCTTTGCTGGACGCACTCCGCAGCCCGCTCTTCATGGCATACCATGACAATATGCCCTTCAACGACAATATGCTGCGGCCATGCCCGATGCTGGAAAACCCGGAGATGATCCAGAAGATGGTCAAAGAGACCGGCGCACACTCCACTGATCCCATGTCCCCTGAAAGCGTCGAACATCTGTGCTCCAAAACCTGTGAATATGCAAAAAGCTGGAAGGCAAAGGCAGACGAGCTCTGGAAAGCCGAGGTCGAGGAACACCCGGAGCGTGCCGGGATCGCCGACTTTGAACGGGCACGGAGCCATCATGAAGCGTGAAAGGGTTATTTTTCACCGAACGTGAAAAGAGATTTTCCTTTCCGGGAAAGAAGGAACTGACATGAATAAATTCTTTACTTCCGAGTCTGTCACCTGCGGGCATCCGGATAAAGTATGTGACCAGATCGCCGACCGGCTCCTGGACGAGCTGTTAAAGCAGGATCCCGCATCGAGGGCTGCCTGCGAGGTGACCTGTTCTACCGACCAGGTACACATTTTCGGCGAGGTGACCTCGAAAGCACAGGTGGATTATGAAGCGGTGGCGCGGGGTGTCATTGCCCAGATCGGCTACACGGTTCCAAACCTTGGATTTGACGCGCAGAGCTGCCGCATCACGGTGGATCTCCACAGCCAGTCCCCGGATATTGCCATGGGCATTATACGGGGGGATGAGCGGGAAGTGATGAACTCCGGCGCCGGGGACCAGGGAATGGTGTTTGGGTATGCCTGCCAGGAGACGAAGGGTCTTATGCCGCTGCCGATTGAGCTGGCACATTCCCTGGCGAAGCGTCTTGAATATGTGCGCCGGATGGAAGAACTGCCCTATCTGCTGCCGGACGGCAAGACGCAGGTAACTGTGGAATATGAGGATGGAAAGCCAAAGCGGATCGACACCATAGTCCTCTCCGCACAGCACCGTGACAATATCCCGATTGAAACGGTGCGCACAGATCTCACCCAGCATGTGATCCTCCCCGCCCTGCCGCAGCATCTGACCGACAATAGGACACAGATTTTCATCAATCCCACCGGCCGGTTTGTCATTGGAGGGCCGGCGGGCGATTCCGGGCTGACCGGACGGAAGCTGATCGTGGACACCTATGGCGGTTATGCGCGCCATGGCGGCGGCGCATTTTCCGGGAAAGATGCCACAAAAGTGGACCGATGCGGCGCCTATATGGCCCGCTATATGGCAAAAAACATTGTGGCAGCCGGCCTTGCCGGGCAGTGTGAGGTGCAGCTGGCCTATTCCATTGGCCTGGCGGAACCGGTATCAGTGAATATCAACACATTCGGGACAGGAAAGGTTTCCGAAGAGGATCTCGTACAGGAAATCGGGACTCTGACAGACCTGCGGCCTGCGGCAATCATTCGGAAATTCGGGCTTACAAGGCCGATTTTCTCGCAGGTGTCCTGTTATGGCCATTTTGGAAGCAATGCCAGCCTTATGCCCTGGGAGAACACGGATATCGCAGAGCGGCTCAATGGATGCCTCCGAAAAAAATACGGGAAGCAACTGGGATTTTTCCCGGGCTGTGACGGATGCAGCAAATACGGCAGTACCACTTTATAAAACGGCGCGGCAGAAACAAAAGAAAAAAGCGCACTTGAAATAATTAAGCCTGAATGCTAAAATATTTAAAATTAAAGCGTTCATCTGGAGGGCAGGGAAGTGCAGTGAATGAGCAATTGGAACTGGCATTAAAGGGTGGGGATTTCAAACATTTGCTGGAGAGCCGTTTTTCAGTGATCAAAAAACAATATAATTTAAAAAGAGTGGATATTGAAGTTCTGTATTATCTTTCAAGGTGCACAGATAAGAATACGCCGACTGACATTTACCGGAGACTGAAGCTGAACCGTGGACACGTATCGCAGGCGATCGATTACCTGTACCGCAGGGAGCTGATTACTGCGATACCGGATCAGGATGACCGGAGATATATGCATTATCTGGTCACTGAGAATTCTGAAGCTATCATAGCTGAGATTTCCAAAATCAAAAGAGAACTGGGGGAGCAGATCTTTAAAGGAATATCACAGGAAGAAATAGCCGCTTATCAGCGGACAACAGAGAAAATCTTCAGAAACATCCAGGAACTGATCTGATCATTTGGAATTTTTTTTTGCAGGAGGGAACAGAATGGCGAACTATTGTCAATATTGTGGTGCTGAGGTTGCAGGGAACCCCAATTATTGTCCTCAGTGTGGCGCAAGCCTGATCAGTGGGACGGCTAACAGCACGGCAGCCAACAGCGCGGCTTCAACCGGCGCGGCAGCTTCCAACACGATGAAAACGGCGGCTACGATTGGCGGAGTCGTCCTTGGGGCGTCTGCCCTGAACTCACTTGCGCGCAGACTCTCCCATCGGAGACGTCCTATGTACTACAGAAAGCCAATGGGTGGACCCCCGCCGATGGGCGGCCCCGGAGGACCGAGAGACCCCATGGGCAGGCCGGGCGGACACATGGGAGGCCCGGGCGGACACACCGGCAGATGGTGAGAAGAGAGTTCAAAGAAGGAGGTTCATGACATGGGAACACTGCGTAAAGTAAAATTAAAAATGAAATTGGACAAAGATTTCCGGAAGACACTTGTGCGGAGCGCAAAGGACGAGATCCTGATCGATGTGGATGGGGATAAGGAGCCGGACATTGCCCTGATGGATTCCACCGGCGATGGCAATATTGACACGCTGGCTGTTGACCTGACCGGGGACGGCGAGTTTGACCTCTACTTCCACGATTCGGACGGAAACGGGCTTCCGGATCTGGTCCTTCTTAACAGCGAAGGCGACGGGACGGTGGAGGTCCTGGGCTTCGGCCCGGAGGTTGAGAAGAGTGTGATCCTGGCCGCCCATGATATTATGGCTATGCTGGCTCTTGAGGAATACGAGGCAGCAGCCCTGGATTCGGCACTGGAAAGCTTCCAGAAAGAAATCGACAAAGCAAGAAAGCAACTGAAATCAGGCAGGTGAAGATATCGGTTACGGCAAGGAGGCATTCCGCCTGCCCTGTATTAAGGAAATAGCGGCTGACGCCTGGGTTACCGGGAACAGATTTCCAGCTCCCGCAGGATCTCCATCACTGTCAGCAGTGTCACCGGCCCCAGCAGCACGCCCGCTGCCCCATACAGGTACAGTCCGACATACACGACGACCACCATCACGAACGGGTAGATGCCGAGTTTCGCGCCGATCAGCTTCGGCTCCAGGAATTCCCGGACGACATATGTCAGCACAAACAGTACGGCATACCCGGCCGCCAGGCGGATCCTGCCTCCAAACAGGTACCAGACTGCCATCGGCACCAGCACTGTCCCCGTTCCGATGAACGGCAGCGCATCCATCAGCCCGATCACGGTCCCAAGCAGCAGGAAATACGGATTGCCGAGCACCCACAGCCCGGCGGCGCACAGCACAATTACGACCGCTATAATGATCATCTGCGCTTTCATATACATACCTCCCTGCTTCCACATCCGCTGCGTGACATTGTGGAAATGCCCGTAGATTGTGAACTGCTCCAGCTTCTCCTTCATCACATCATAATCCTTCATCAGCAGGATCACCGCGACGAACAGCATCATCAGGAAAATCCCTGCATTCATCAGCTTTTTCAGGTAACGCATTGAATAATTCAGCGCACCTGGGATAATATAGACACGGATCTGTTCCGTCGCGTGCCGGATGCCCGAGTACACGAATGACCGTACCTCATCGACTTCGATCCCAAGGTTTTCTTCCATCAGGCAGCAGCATCCGTCAACCCATCCGCAGAAACACGTATAATAATAATCCAGGTTCATCGCGATCCGGCGCACCTGCTCCAGAAACTGGCAGTACAGGAAATAGAACGCAAGAGAACATACAGCGAGCAGGACCGCAAGCAGGACTGAGACAATCACCTCCTTCTTCCAGGGGAGCTTCCTGCGGATCGCATTCACGATGGGATTCAGCAGATGCACCAGTACATACGCAATCAAAAAAGGGATCACATAAGGCAGCAGGTATTTCAATGCGAAATATACTGCAAGCGTGATTCCCGTAACCGTTAAAAGCTTCCCGCCCTCCGACATATCGCGTCTCCCTCCTTTGTATCCGGGAATAGTATGCGCCCGGACAGACTATTCTATTCGAATATTTAAATATTGATATTTTTTCTTGCAGAAAGCACGGTCAGCGTATATAATAAACCAAAAAGGACAAGGATTATGTTTGAATTTGAAGACAACACAAATTTTCTGACAAAGGAAAAAGAAAAGAAGCCCAACCTGTATACTGCAAAGGCTTTACAGGTGGCGATTGTCTTTATCCTTTTCAGCCTGCTTCTCAATGAGGCGGACATCTTTCATATAAATCTGAAACTGATGAGAGGCTACTGCGCGGTTTCGCTTTTGTTTGCCCTGCTTCCGCAGTTTCTTATCCGCAGCAGGCGGATCACAGGAAACTTCTGGTGTAAATACGTATTCTTATTCTGCACATTCGCCGTCACATTTATTATGGATACATCTCTTTTTATTTTTGTGACGCCTGTCTGTGTATTACCCATGCTCTTAGGGGGAATGTATAATTCAAAAAGATTTGCCCTGCTCTCAATTATCTGTTCCTGCATTGTGGCTGCCGTCGCTCCTCCATTGGGGTGCGCCCTGGGCCTTTGGGAGCCACGGTTTATCAAGTACCTGCTCAGTGGGGCCATTGGCGCGAACCTGAGCATTGAACTTCTGGATCCCATAAATAAGGCGGAGCTTTTCAGAAATATTTTTGTCTTTATCTCCCTGCCCTGGCTGATGTGTTCCATCCTGTTCGGCAGGATCATTCTGTCTATGGCTTTAAAAGGGGTGGAAAATATAGAGAACCAGATAAAACTAAGGGAACTGACCAAGCTGGATGCCCTGACAGGGCTGTACAGCCAGAACACGTACATGAATTTCCTGAATGCGGACCATGGAAAGGGATCCGTTGGGATCCTCTTCTTTGATGTGAACGGTTTAAAAGAGACCAACGACCGGTTCGGGCACGAATGCGGGAATATTCTTTTGAATCGCTGCGCCAAGAGCCTTGATGTCATAATAGACGAAAAGAGCCGCGGATTCCGGATAGGCGGCGATGAATACCTCGTCCTGGTAGATACTGACGACCCTTCTGAACTGGACAGACGCCTTGACAGATGGAAAGCAGAAATCCAAACCCTGAACCAAGAGGAGCGTTCGGATCCTTGCCCGATTCCCTGCCTCATGTCAGTAGGCACAGCCTTTGGAGATGTCAGGGATCTGGAATCCCTGATATCCGAGGCGGATACCAGGATGTACGAAAACAAGAAAGAATACTACCGCGAAAAGGAAACCCTGTGAACCTGCCTGTCCCATCAGCAATCATGCCCCGGCCCTGTAATCCTCATAACGCGCCCTCACATACAGGTAATCGGACAGCCTGTTCAGGTAGCGTCCGGCCTCCGCGTCAGCCCCGTAGAGCTGTGCAACGTGCGCAAAGCGCCGCTCTGCACGGCGCGCCACCGCGCGCGCCACGTCGAGCCGCGCAGATAACTCGCAGTCTCCGTAGAGCACGAAATCCTTCCGCCGTGGAAAAGCTGCCTCCAGCTCATCGATCCTCGCCTCCAGAATCGCCGTATCCGAGGAGCAGAATGCAAATCGGTCTGATGAAGACATTTTCCCATAAGCGGATCCTCCCCTGCAGGATGCCGCTACCCCTGACATGATCTTCATCAGGTTCCTCTGGATCGTACAGATTTCCTCCCGGAACGCTTCCTCACTCACGGCTGCCCTGACCAGCCCGAGATGGCTGTTCAGCTCATCTATGATCCCGTTCAGTTCGACGCGCTCATCGTATTTCGGCACGCGCGTCCCGTTCAGAAGAGATGTCCACCCGCCGTCACCTTTTTTCGTATAGATATCCACAATCCGCACCTCTTTCCACATCGTTACTTCACAGTCTCTCCGCCCTGCAAGCCACAGACCGTCTTCTTCGAAGGCTATATGTCAGCCGTCTCACGGCTGCTTTTCCGACATACGGTTCCTGTCTCACAAACAGGACTATACTGTGCGAAACGGCATTTTCTTGATGCTGCGCGCCGCATTTTCCCCGAGAATCCTGCACCTTGCCGCATCCGGCTGATCATATTCCGCCACCGGATGGTCCTCCTTCAGCCCGCGCATCTGCAGGACGACGCTCGAGCCGCATATCCCGATCCCTGTCCCGAGCATGGAATCCTCCGCCGCCCGGTGCGCCAGGGAACGCGCACTCTCCTGCCCCATCTCAAACAGCTCGAAGAATACGCCCTCCTCCTCCATGCCCGCGCAGAGCTCACGGAGCATATCAGGGCGATACTCATAAGCATAGATAAAAATAGAAGGTCTGTTTATTACCATTATCACACCGCCAAACCAGAAAAATCAGCTCAGATACGACAGCACAAGCCCCGTCGCCACAGCTCCGCGCGGCCCTTCCGTGCGCCTGATGTTGCCCCGACCACAGACAATCCTGTACTGTGCGAATTCTTCCATCAGGATCTCCGGTATCTCAAAGTCCACCGCCGACCCGCCGACGAGCACTACATTCTCAATGTTGCGGATGTCATGCCCCGGCGCGACCTGGCGCAGCGCACGCAGCGCATTCGTCACGAACACCTTTTTCTTCGCCTCGCGGCGCACCTGGACGATCTTCTCCATCGGGATCTCCTCCTCGATCCGCACGAGGCCGCTCTCCGTGAGCAGTACGACACGCCCGTAAAACTGCGGCTCGATCGACTCCTCCACAAAATTCATGCGCCCGTCCTCGAGACGCATATGGAACAGGCTCTCGACCTTCGCGAGCGGATAGCGCTTGATCTGCTCCGCAACATGGCGGTCACCCAATCCCAGCTCGATCTGGATCAGCATCGAGACAAGCTCGCCCGCTCCTGCCTGATGCGTGATCGACACCTTCCCATCCTCCGAAATGACAGCGGCGTCCGTCGAGCCGCCTCCCATATCGAGCACAGCGAGCGGCAGCTTCGTCCCGGGCGTCGTCAGTGCCCCGAGGCTTGCCATCACAGCCTCCACTCCGGCCACCATGACCTCCACTCCGAGCTCCTGCTGCAGGCGTTCGGCTATTTTCCGCATCGGGAGCTGCTGTGTCTTCACCATCGCAGCCACCCCGACCGCTTTCTCGAGGCAGCTCTCCCCCGCCAGCGCCCCGGAGATCCGGACTGGGGCCAGCGTATCTACCGCCAGGATATCCGTAATATGCACATCGTCCGGCCTCTGCCCATCGAGTTCGGTCATCCCTTTCCGGATGCGCATAAACATATTTCCGACATTTGTATCCGGCTGCCCGTCAATATCCCTGATCGCTCCCGCATCCGAGACAGCCCGCATGATTTTCTCCGCGCCCTCGTCCAGATTGACTGCCGTATCATGCTCCGCATGCAGGTAGATCTCCCCTGCCGGAAGCACATTCTCCCGGATATTTCCGTTTGGTGTCTTTATCACGACGGCGCTGCGTTTGCCGATCAGGCTCTTGGCAATCGGCGTGGCCTGCTTTGTCTGCTCCGCGTTCAGCCCGAGCAGCGTCGCGATCCCATACGGGTTCGCGAGCATACGCACGCTCTGCCCCGCCGCCGCGACCTCGATCGCGGCGAGCTCTCCGTCCGGCAGCTTCTCAATTCGGGCGACCTCGTCGATCACCGGCAGCTTGTGCTCCAGACGGTTCCATACAAGCACAGCCTCGTCCGCCTGCAAAATCAATCCTCTTATGCGAACCTGATCTGAATATGTATTCACAATCCGGGCGACATCCTCATACGTGTACTTCCGCGGAACCGTCAGGATATAATCCTGATCCCCGGGTTTCCCCATCCGCTCCAGCTCCTCCAGCGAAAGCAGCCGTCCGACTGCCTGCCCGTACCCGGCCGGAGTCGACGGATTATGACCGATCATCGAGGAATCCGTAATAATCGTCTCTGTCAGCGTCTCCATCGCCGTATCCCCGATCACCGGGGCAGCCTCATTGAGCCGCACCAGCGTCAGATCCTGAATCGTCAGGCCCGCAGCCGCGACAGCTTTGGTCAGCGCCGTCTTCACGGAATGGATATTCGCAATCGTCCCCTTTGTCCCCGTCGTCGGGCACGAAGCGCCCGCCAGGAACGACAGCTCGCCAAAATAATCGATTGAGCCGAGGCAGACCTCTGTAGTTGAATTACCGATATCGACTCCTGCGATCACTCTCAAAGCAGAATTCCCCTTTTCTCATAGACCTCGACCGCCTGCATGACCAGCAGCGCACAATTTCGCGCATGATACTTTTCCAGAAGCTCCTGTGCCATCAGCACCAGCTCCAGCTTCGTGGAACGATTCGGGCGCAGCTTATCATACATTTTCAGGATTACCTCATCCGGCACATCGACCAGCTCCGCCGCACGCTCAAAATTGCGCTTCATCGGCACATTCCCGGCCTCCTCAGCCACCTGCCCCTGCAGGCTCAGCGTCTCCCTGGAAATCTTGATATCGTCAGCCTGCACATGGTTCTTCATGACCTCGTCGATCGTGATCTCTGTCAGCTTTTTGCCCGTCTTCGAGCGGATGTTTTCTTTCTCATATTCTCCGATCGGATAACGCATCTCTTATCCCTCCCACTCAATAATGCCGGTCTCCGGGTCCAGCTGTTCCGTCTCCGCGATATGCATCAGGGCAGCCTTCACCTGATACTTCGGGCGCGACATTGGATCGTTCGTACACGGGATCGGGACCACCTGCTCGCCCTTGACATACTTGCCCGCATTCTTCCCGATCCCGCGGTACGTCTCCAGTGTCATCAACGGTGCCTGCGGGAACAGCTCGAGATTCGACAAAGGGTATAAATCCTTCTGGTGGATCACAGTCGTCCCCTTGGACTGGATCCCGATCCCGATGCCCGAGCCGGACAGCTTCGCGGCCTCGAGCGCCATGAAGCAGACGTCCGAAGTATCGAGAACCTTGACGACACGCGGAACCATACCCTCCTCCTCGATGCCCGCCTTCACATTCCGCAGCACCTCCTCGAGGGGGATTCCGCAGATCGTCTTCTTAATCTCACGCTGGAACGCCGCCCCGACGCCGATCACGACCTCCTTCGGGTCTGTCCCCTTCTTTGCGCGCGGATAGTCTGAATAATCGGTGCGTTCCTCATTGATGCGATCCCTGCCTGCGAGAGGGGAATCTGACTTTGACCGAATCTCCTGCTCCCGAAGCTGCGCCATCACTTCATTCGTGATCTTCCGAATCATTTCTTCCGTAATCTGCATCGAACGCACCTCCTAAATATCTCTCGGGTCAATCATATGGGGAATATTCTTGATCTCCTCCCAGCGCTCGCCCTCCACGCGGTAGCCGGTGCCCGGACCCATATAATCATTCGGCGTATTGACGCCGGAAAGCACATGGAAACCAGAGTCGAGGATCGCCGCCGTCTGCATATAATCTCCCGCCACACGCTGCTTCAGCATATTCAGGACGCTGTCCGCCAGATCCTCAAACCCGGATTCATACAATGCCTTCACCACATCCAGCCCCGTGATCCCGCGCTTCAGCACATCCTCGGCCGCCATCAGGTCCGCAGTCACATCGCGTGCCGGCGTATCCTTGCTGCCGTGCGCATACGTCACACGCTCCACCTGCTCGTCCGTCACAGGAGAGAGCCCCAGATATCGGAACACAGCCTGCGCCGCACGGGCCGCCTTGTTCCGCACGCGGATGACATCCTCCTCCTTCACCGGGCGGAGCCCGCCATCGACCTGCATATCACGCTGCAGCACATTGTAATCGTCAAAATCCTCGGCGTCAAAATTCGATCCCGCGAACATATTGTCATAGTTCGGCTCCGCCGCATACCCTGAGAAAATAAAGTCCGTCCCCGGCAGGAACTCCAGCATCGTCCTCGCCGTGCGGCGCATATCGGAATTTGAAAAGCTCTGATCATTCGAGGAAGCGCACTCCAGGCCAAGCAGCGCGGCAACCAGGTTCTCGCTGAGCACCTCCCGGATGCCCGCCGGGACGGCTCCCGTCACGCCGATGCAGCTCACCGAGCCATTCTGGATGCCCTGGCTGCCCGCGCCCTTTGTCATGAACAGGCAGCGGCACTCCAGGTACAGCATCGACTTCTTCTCACTGTTCCCCATCAATACCTCAGAGCCGGAACCGGAAGTAAACCTCACCTTCAGCCCGCGCGAAGCATAAGCAGAATTCAGAAACGCCTTGGAATACGGTGTATCGTCCCCGTCAATGAAAACCTTCTCCGTGCCGTACACGGAAAGCGTCTCCGCATACGTCGTGAGTCCCCGAATCCCGAGCTCCAGCTCCGTCGCCTCTTCCGCCGAGCACTGTGTCAGCACGCCCGGACGTCCCGCCTGCGAACCGATCAGCAAGGCCATCGCCGAGAGAGGCGCGTACCTCGCGACGCCCATCGTCGTCTCCTCCTCCGCAAAGCCGCGCAGCGCTCCCTCCGCCGCATCCGCCGCGATCTGGACAGGATCGTCCTTGAGGTTCGTGATATGGGCCTGATTGCCCGGCACCTTGCGCGCCCGCATCTTCTGCATCCCCATCATCAGCTCAACGACATTCAGATAATTGACCACCTCCGCCATCCTGGCCGGCGTGATCCCCGATACAATCTTCAGGATCTCGGCGCGCGTCACATTGATATCGACAATCCTGCGCGCCAGCTCGAGCGAGGAAATCTTCATCGACTGCTCCGCCTGCCCTGCATCAATCGCGTAATCCGCAATAAACTGGTCTATAAAGTCAAAGTCCTCCCGCTTCTTCCCATCGAGCTCCACGATCCTGCCGTTCTCCACGCATACCGAAGGCGCCGGGTCATACGGGCTCTTCATCGCAATGAAGCCCTTCTCCGGCCATTCCGCAATATAGCCGTCGAGATTGACCGGACGCTTATCAAGGATCTCGAACCTCTTTGCTCTCTTCATGGCATCCTCCCCATTTTGAACACAGTCATTTTTCTTATCATACCATACTATTCAACACAATACAACACAATTCCAAACAAAAATACCCGTACTCCTATATCTTTATAGGCAGTATACTTTTTTCAAAATCAGGTTTTACACAGGCGGTCCTGGAAGAAGCCAAAAAAAATGAGACGTTGCTTCTTGTTGATCGGAATGAATGAATGAAATAACATGGGAATATCCTGTCAAAATCGGAATATCTCCCCCTCCGGCTCCACGGTAAACTCCATTTTCTCCCCGCTGACCGGATGCCGGAAGCCAAGCGATACCGCGCAAAGCGCAAGCTGCGTCCGCATCTCCGCAGCATATCCTCCGCATTCTGACGCCCTGTCCTTATCCCCGCTGACATACTTTTCCCAGTCCGGATGATATTTCCGGTCGCCGTACAGCGGCAGCCCAGCATGGGCCATCTGGACGCGGATCTGGTGATGCCGCCCCGTCATGAGTTCAATCTCCGCCAGGGCCAGACGCTCCCGCACAGCAAGAACGGAAAACGACAGCTCCGCGCGTTTCGCATCCCTGTCCCCCTGCTTCGCAATGCGTGAAGTATTCGTGCGGCCATCCTTCACAAGATAATCCACCAGCGTATATCTGTCCTGTCCACAGACATACCGTTCACGCGCGTCGTTATCCACACAACACACAGCACGGTACACCTTCCGCATCCTTCCCTCCGTGATCTGGCACGTCAGCCCTGCGGCAGCCTGCTTCGTTTTCGCGAATACGAGAACTCCCTCCACAGGCTGGTCGAGACGGTGCACCACCCTTACCTGTTCCGCATCTGTATATTTTCCATGCTCCGCCAGGTAATTATTCAGAATACTGACCATATCCTTCTGTCCCACACGCGCACTCTGCACCGGTATCCCGGCAGGCTTGTGGCATACAATCAAATCCTTATCCTCATATAAAATCATAGCAGATCCATGCTCCGTTTCTTTGTCTCAATTGACTACACTCTTTTCTGAAATCCATTGTCTTACCTTACCGGTATGAACTTTCAGGATATCCGCAGTCATCCTGTCGCTGATTTCTTTGCTTCATCTTTCTTCACAGTATAATATGTCTTTTGTTTTGTAAAGTAAAAAGTCTACGCAAAAATGCCAATATATCCTCGCGGAGCGTCTTTTGTGTCCCGGGAAACGAAAAAGCAGCCGCCCGGATCGCTCCGAGCAGCTGCCTGGCCATTCCATTTCTTTGCGCCAAAACTACTTTATGCTCCCTTTCCTGCGCTTCTCTCCCAGGAGCAGGGCTCCCAATGCCGCTGCCATCAGGAACAGGTACAGCGCAACCGGCGTATCATCGCCTGTCTTCACGCCCTTCGCAGCCTCCGTCTGCTTCGTAGTCTCTGTCTCTGTCTCCGTCTCCGTTTCCTCTTCCGGCAGCGTGTTGGTGATCGTCACGGAAGCGGATGTCTTCTCGTAGGTCAGGCTCACAGAACCCTTTACCTCCACCTCATACCCAAAATCATCCAGCTCCTGTACCGGGGCGCCGTCCTCGTCGACCTCAGCCACATACAGCTTCAGGGTCTGCCCCTCTGTCAGGACCGCCTGGACGGTTTCGCTTGCGGAGGCTTTCCCGTCCATATTGATTGCCACGACATTCTGCGATACCTGGTCGGACAGCGTTGTGAGCTTCGCATCCGCAAATATCCCGGCATAGAACGTCCCATCCGTCTTAACCGCGCTGCCATCCGCGGATTTCACCTTTTTCGTGATCTTCACTTCCCCTTCACGGTAGAAGCCCGCCGGGAGCCCGTACAGTTCATTTGCGAAAGCGACGCTCCCTGACTTTTTCGCCGCTTTCACGGAGTTCCCCTCCGCAAAGCTTGCCGCGAATACCGTACCGTCGTCAACTGTGCCTGTCGTGATCACG
>CAYRKA010000011.1:0-10447 GCA_964424785.1 uncultured Lachnospiraceae bacterium
ACAGGGCGGCAAGGGATTCGCTGCCGCCCTGGCGCGGGCGGATCGGGCAGAGGAATCTCCCCGATCCGATTCATCCCAAAGCGCAATGAATGATTCCGTTCCGCCATGCCGGTTGTGGGGATGTGCGGAGATCTGTGTGTCCTGCCAGCTGCAGGAGGTTCCGGCTGCTGGCAGAACACACATCGTCATACAGCAGGATTCTTTTTCATTTTTGATATGCGCAGTGGTATGCTCAAAGCGCATGGGGATTTAGAAAGGCGACATGATGTCTGACCGTTTTCTCACTTATTACGCCGCTTTCTGGCTTGCTGTTCTCGGTGCGGTCCTAGGCAGCTTTTTTGACTGCCTTGCGTGGCGGCGGGCGCACGGCGAGAGCATCTGGCGGGGGCGCTCGCACTGCGGCTCCTGCGGCCATGTCCTCACCGTGCGTGACCTGGTTCCGGTGTTCAGCTACCTGTTCGCGCGGGGCAGGTGCCGCTACTGCCGGGCGAAGATCCCGGCGGACGCGCTGCTCGCAGAGCTTGCGGGCATGGCGGCGTTCGCGCTGCTGACGTGGAAGACCGGCCTCGTGCCGGAGCTCGCCATGTGGCTGATCCTTGCGGCGCTTTTGCTGCTGCTGAGCCTGATTGATTTTCACGAGCGGCTGCTGCCGGACGGGCTCCTTGCCGCCGCCGTAGCCAACCGTCTTATCTTTTTCCTGCTGTCAGGAAATGCAGCGGCCCGGCTTGCCCCAATGCTGATCGGAGCTTTCTCCGTATCGCTCCCGATGCTGTTGGTCTCGCTCATCATGGACCGGGTACTCGGGCGGGAGAGCATGGGCGGCGGCGACATCAAGCTGCTGTTCGTCCTCGGCCTGTACCTGGACTGGATGCAGATGATCCTGCTGCTGTTTACAGCCTGTATCCTCGGGATCGCCGCCGCACTGGTGCGCAGCGCCGGGGCGCACCCGCAGTCGGGCGCTGCGTCGGCTGTCCCAGCGCCGGATCCTCTCCGGGCAGCTAGTCCGGGCGGATCCTCGCCGCACACAGATACCGCACCGTACACACAGGGAAATCTTTCCGAACAGGACAAGGGCGGAAAGGACACGCCGGAGGCATCTGTTGCCCAGCCCCATGAGTCGGCGCAGGGCATCCCCTTCGGTCCCTGTCTTGCCGCCGCCGGACTTTTCGTCTGCGTGTGGGGGCAGCCCCTGATTGACTGGTATGCGGGCCTTTTGCATTAAACTTAGTTCATAATTGTACTAGGGAATCATGATTTATAGCGATTATGGAAACGAAAGCTACAGATAAAACATACATTATTTAATTTTTATGAATAGCAAGTCACAACCAGCAGGAAAGCGGACCGTTTCCCTGCGTCTGATTCACCATAGCAAAAACGACTACATGAACAAAGGAGAACCTCATGGGAAAACCCAGACTTGGATTCGATATCGGCAACCACAGCGTCAAAATCGCCTCCGTCTCAAAATCCGGGACTTCATTTTACGAGATCCCCCTCCCGGACCACATGATGCAGGACGGCGGCGTCCAGCTCCCGAACGCATTCTCCGAATTCCTGAAGAAGGAGCGCAGGCGCCTGAAAATTCCAAAAGGCGAATGTGCCCTCGTGCTCCCGCCGCAGCAGGTCATCTGCCGCACGGTCACGCTGCCGAGGATGAGCACCGCGCAGCTCATGCTGAACCTGCCATACGAATTCAGCGATTTCATTCAGGACGACATCGACAAATTCCTCTGCGACTACGCAATGTGCGAGCCGGAGGAGGGAGAGGACCCGGAGCAGATGACGATGATGGCCGCTGCGGCGCCGAAGGAGCGCATCACCTCGTACACCCGTATGTTTGCGGACGCGGGGCTGAAGCTCAGGGTGCTGCTGCCGCAGGAGATGGCGCTGGTCAGCCTCGTGAGGCAGTACCGGGAGCGGCACTCCGATGCGCCGTCCGAATACTGCTTCGTCGATATAGGCCAGGAATCCGTGAAGATCACGGTGGTCAGGAAGGACAGGATCCAGGCGAGGAGAAATATTGATCTCGGATGTGCCAATATTGACCACGCCATATCAGAACTGATGAATGTTGACGCATTTCTCGCCGGTACATACAAGCTGAGCAATTACCAGAATGTGCTGGATTCACAGGAGTGCCAGGATGTCTGCGGCAACATCGCGGTCGAGATCCTGAAAGTGCTCAATTTCTATCAGTACAATTACCGCGAGAGCCATCTCGAGGGCATCTACCTGACGGGAGGCGGCGCTTCGGTCGGGCCATTGCGTGAAATCATCCGGAACGTGACAGATTTCCCGCTCCTGCCGGTGGAGAGCCTGGTCACAGGCGGTGTATCAGGCGGTACGGGGGCGGCGGGGACGCCGGATGCCGGGGGCAGCCGGGAGGGCATCGCCGCGCTCGGGCTCCTGGCCGCAGGGGTGGCAGGCGCGTAGCGGACTGCTGACGAAAAGGATAATGGCCGGGAGGCAGCAGCCGCAGGAGCGGCAGGCGCGCAGCGGACTGCTGACGGAAAGGATAATGGCCGGGAGGCAGCAGCCGTAAAAGGACAGGAGGAGACAGGATGGCTGGCAGAAAGAAAAAGGTTTCATACCCGGAAAAGAAGAGTATGAATCTCTATTATAAGCCTGACCGGACGACGGTTCCGGCGACAATTGCCCTATATGTGCTTTTTGTACTGGCGCTCATGCTGGCATTTGGAAAATTTCTGGTATATGATTATATTGTGAAGCTGCAGGAGACGCAGGAGCAGCTCGACCAGGTGCTCGCGGAGAAAAGCGTTTATGACGGGCAGCTTGAGCGCTATGACGAGGTGCAGCAGCGCTACCGCCTGTACTCAATGACGGACGACGAATTGAACCAGACGGACCGCATGGAAGTGCTGGAGCTGCTGGACGCAGTGGTGAGGCCGGAGGCGGAGATCGAGTCGGTTTCCATATCAGATGGCTATGTGACGGTCAAATTTTCCGGCGTGACCTTGAAGGAGACGGCGGAAATTGTGAAGAAGCTGGAGGAGTCTGAGATCGTGGCTCGCACGACAGTAGACACGGCCTCGACGACCGGGAGCCCGGGCAATCAGGTGACGGCGAACATTTTGATCGCATTGCAGAAGGAGAATGAAGAGGATGAAGCGACGACTGTCGGCCCGTGAGGTGGCCCTGTTAATCGTATTGCTGGTCCTTGTGGCGGCCAGCGCGTACTATCTCTGGTTTTATGTGCCGATGCAGGAGAAGCAGACGGCGTTGGAAGGGCAGATCCTGGACACGCGGAATGAAATCGAGATCGACAAAGTGCGTGTCGTGAAGATGGAGCAGATGGAGGAGGAGCTCAGGCAGATATTCGCAGACGATCCGGATCCCGTCAGCATGGCGGCCTACGACAATTCGCAGCGCGTCATGTTCGAGCTGCATTCCATCCTCTCGGAGACGGACGACTATTCGCTGAATTTCTCGTCGGTCAATACGGGCGCGGACGACAACATCGTGCGCCGCAATATTTCCATGAATTTTGAGACAGACGATTATGAGGCGGCAAAAAGTGTCCTTCAGAAGCTGCACGACAGCGACTACCGCTGCATGATGGACGACCTCAGCATCAGGGCTGAAGAGCACACGGAAACCTACAACAGCCTGCTCGGCCTTGATGAGCTGTTTTCAGACGACACGGAGCGCGGCACGCCGGCCGTGAGGACGGTGACGTCGATCAAGGTGTCGGCATCGATCGTATTTTTTGAGTATCTGTGAATAGTACCCCCCAAAGGAGAGCCATGGATGATTTTACTGTGCCGCATCCATGATCTGCTTCAGCTCGTTGATCATCTCCTCGTCCTTCAGCGAGAACTTGATCTCTACGCGGCGTGACGCGTCCATGTCGATCTCCCCATCCTCCCCGTAGACTGGGTTGCTCATGGAGTGCCCGTTCGTGCTGAGCTTTGCGCGTAGGTTTTCCTGCTCCTGCTCCGTGAGGAAAGAGCCCTCGATCGAGAACAGATATTCGGCGACCGCGAGCGCGCGCTCCTGCGAGAGCTCCAGGTTGTAAAGGTAGCTGCCGCTCGTGTCGGTATAGCCGTCAATCGAGACTTCGGCGAGATAGTCCTGGTACTGTTCGGACATCAGCACCTTGCAGTAGACCGGGAGCAGCTCGCTGAGTATGCGGATGCCCTCATCTGTCAGCTCGTTCTCATTGTAGCCGAACAGGACGTTGGAATCCAGAGCCATCGAGCCGTCCGTCTCGTCAATGACCACGCTCAGGCTGTGCTGGTCAAATTCCTGCTTGAGCGCGGCGATCAGGTCAGCCTTGATGCCGATGATCTGCTCGATTTTCTGCTGCTGCTCCTCCATCAGGCGTTCCTGCTCGTCGAGCGCGGCCTGCTGCTGGAGCATCAGCGAATTCTTCTGCTCAAGCTCCGACTGCTGCGAGAGCACGAGGGCGCTCTGGCTGTCAAGCTCCGACTGCTGCTGCGCGAGCAGGGCGCTCTGCTCGTCGAGGTCAGCCTGTGCCGCGGCGAGTTCCGCGCTCTTCGCGTCAAGCTCGGTCTGCTGCTCGGCGACGAGGCTTTCCCGCTCCTCGAGCTGGGAGAGGAGCTGGTCCTGTGTGAGCTGGTGGGCCGCCTCCTCGGCAAGCTTCTCCTGGTAGTTTTTCTGCGCCTGCATGAATGAAATGCACATGACAAGCACAAAGAGCAGGAGCAGCCCGGCCATCATATCAGAATACGAACGCCAGATGTTGTGGCGCTCATAGGATTTCTTTTTTCGCTTTGCGTACATCGGTTCGCCTCACTTTCATTTCAGCCGGAGAATGAATTCATCAGAGTCAGTTCATCAGAGTCATTTCTCTGACGGGTATGATCGCCCCGGCTGCGTCAGATGTTCACCGGATACCATCGTTCAGGATTGCGCCTGCTCCGGCTTCCTGCGGCGTCCGCCGAACAGGCGCGGGCGGTCGAGCCTTTCCTCCATCGCGTCGAGCTTGCGCAGGGCGCGGGAGAGCAGCTCCGCCGTCTCCTCATCCGCCGGGGAGCTTTCCTTCAGGCTGTCCGCGGCGAGCTGCCTGCGCTGCATATCCTGGAGCATATTTGAGATGCGGGCGAGGTCGTTGCGCAGCGCGAGGTTCGACTGGACAGGCCCCATCTTCGCGATCTCATCCGAATATTCCTGAAGCTTCTGGCTGTTCTTGTCCCATACCTCGGAAAAGTTCTCAATCGTCTGGTACATGAAGCGTATGTATTCCTGATAGGTCGCTTTCTGCTCCTGCGTGATGCGGTACGCCTCCTGCTGGGCATCCGTCAGCTCTCGCAGCGACTGGACGCTGTACTCGTCGGACCGGCGCATATGGTCCTCTATCGTGGCAAAGGTCTGCTGCATATGGGTCATCGAGCGGTCCATGAAGCTTGTGTAGTCGGCCTGCGCTTTCTCGAGCTCGGTGACCGCGCGGCTGATCTGGTCGAAGTCGGCTGTCAGCTCGGCACGCATCTGCTGCGTGACCGCGTCGCAGACGCGCATCAGCACCTCCTCCTGGTTCTCGGTGAAGGAATTTACGACCTGGCTGATACCGTCGCTCATGCGCTCGAACGCGGGCGTCACCGCCGCTTCGAGGCTGCGGCTCATCTCCCTGCCGATCAGCCCGGCGATGCGCTCCTCCATGTCCTCCTGCTCCTCCCTGTGCCCGACGAGGCGGGCGACGGAATCAATCTCGTGCGGCGGACGGACATTCAGGTAGTATGCGTCGAGGAAGCGCTCGACGAGAGCGGACAGGTTGCCGAACTCGCTGCGTAGGTTGAAGGAAAAGGCGAGCGAGAGCGAGATGCCGTAGATCGAGGTGATAAAAGCGACCTTGATGCCGTTGATCAGCGGCGTGACAGACCCGGCCATCTGCTCATAGCCGGACGGGTCGAATTCACGCAGGCCCATGACGAGGCCGACGAACGTGCCGAGGATACCGAGGCTCGTCAGGATATCCGGGATGAGCTCCAGGATGCCGCGGTGGACATATTCCTCGACGCTCTCCTCATTGATAAAATCGCGGATGTCGCAGGAACCGTCAGGATTGCGCCTGACCATACGGCAGTACTGCTGGTAGCAGTCATCGAGGAAACCATTGCCGAACAGCCGCACAGTGCGGTCCGCTGTGCTCACGCTGACCGTGTCGCCGTTCTTTACGGTCTCAGCAGCACGCTGCAGGCCTCTGCAGACGCCCATGAGACGGCGGATGCCAACCAGCCAGGCGCACGCGAGCATAATCAGCATGGCGGCGAGAAAGACCAGGTTGAACAAAAGAGTGCCGCAATCTATATCGCGGCTGATATACGTAATAAATACGCAGACACCGACCGAGACGGCTGCGGCAACGACGGAGATGAACCTTCTGATATACATGAAATACCTCCTTTTCTTCCCGCAGGAAACGTGCGCTGCGGGCGGCCATATCTGCCTGGCCGGTTAATTCATGCCATAGGGAACTTCGTCTCCTATGACAGAAAGAACGCTCCGCGTGGATCGCACTGCGGCGGAGCCGGATCCTTTTTCTGTTGTTCATTATAAAAAAATAATCTGGCGGCGTAAAGTGGTTTTGAAAAAATTAAGATAATAATCTTCGGCTTTCTCTTGCCGGTAATGCTTGCATCCATACCCGTTAAAGCTTATAATGAGGAAAGCGGATTCGCCGGGAAGGATGGGCGGATCCCGGATCTATGAAATACGGAAAGAGGAGGAGCTGACACTATGAAAGAGAGTACGAAGCGGCGGATCAGCGCTCTGATGGCTGAGGCAGTCGAGGACGGCACGACTGCGGGGCTCAGCGTGCTGGTGAGGAAAAACGGGGAGGAGCTGTTTTTTGACGCGCAGGGCATGGCCGACAGGGAGAAGGGCAGGCCGATGGGACGTGATACGATTTTCCGGCTTTACTCGATGTCGAAGCCGCTGACAGCTGCGGGAGCGATGATCCTGATGGAGAGGGGACAGCTTGATTTCGCGCAGAATGTATCGGATTTCCTGCCGGGCTTTGCGGATCTGACAGTGGAGCACGAGGGAGGGACAGAGGCCTCAGGGACGCAGATGACGGTCATGCATCTGCTGAATATGACGTCCGGCCTGACGTATGGGGATGACACATCGCGGGGCGGCCGGATGATCCTTGACTATATGGCGGACTGCGATCAGAAGCTGTATACGGACAATGCGGTGACGACGGTGGAGTTTGCCGACCACATTGGCTCCATTCCTCTTGCGTTTGAGCCGGATTCCTCGTGGTGTTACGGGCTTTCGGCTGACATTCTCGGCGCTGTGATTGAGAAAGCCAGCGGGATGCGCTTCGGGGAGTTTATGGAGAGGGAGCTGTTCGCACCTCTCGGGATGAAGGACACGGCGTTCTGGGTGCCGCAGGACAGGCAGGGCCGCCTCGCGGCATCGTACAGGAGCGTGGGAGACGGGACGATGGTTCCGTACACAGGCGACAATCTGCTGATATGCAATGCGATGGCGTCCCAGCCGGCCTTTGAGTCGGGCGGGGCAGGACTCGCATCGACGATCGACGATTATGCGAGGTTCGCGCAGATGCTGCTGGACGGAGGGATCCTTGACGGCGTGCGCGTGATGTCCGGGCAGTCTGCGCGTTATATGACAATGGGCGGGCTCACGCCGGCGCAGCAGACGGCGATGCGCCGCTGGGTCGGGCTTGAGGGCTATACCTACTCACATCTGATGCGGATCCTCGTACACCCTGAGCAGTCGTGTATGCTCGGCCGCAGAGGGGAATATGGCTGGGACGGCTGGCTCGGCTGCTATTTCGCGAATTTCCCGGATGACCGGATGACGCTGCTTCTGATGCAGCAGAAGCACGATGCCGGGACGATACCGCTCACGCGCAGGATACGCAACGTACTGCTGGCGGACGAGTGAGATATGATATGAATACGGCTGTTTCCTGGAATGGATGCACATGGCCGCATTCGGAAGGAGAATTATGAAATGATGAAACAGCTTGCGATTTTCATTGAAAATCAGAAGGGCAGCCTCCGCAGGGTGACCGCTTCGCTGCATGAGGCAGGGATTGATATTTTTGCGTTTTCGACGATCGATTCCCCGGAGTTCGGCATCCTGCGCATGATTGTGACAGATCCAGGACGCGCGGAGCAGGTGCTCACGCAGCAGGGATTCGTCACCAGGACGTGCGAGGTCATCGCAGTGCGGCTGCATGAGCAGAAGGAGATGGATGCCCTGCTCGAGGCGATTGACCGTGGCAATATCAATATCAATTACACGTATTCTTCGTTTGGCATGGACAGCCATACATCGCTGATGGTCCTGAACTGCACCGATCCGGACGAGACGGAGGAGATGATGGCAGGCCAGGGATTCTGCTGCCTGGACAGGGTCGGCTGATGCAAAATGCGCCCGCCTGCATGGATATTGGGCGGATCCCTGGAGCGCGAAGCGCGGAACAATCCGGGGATCCGCTTTTGGCGGGTGAATCAGGATATGATAATAATATTATTCTCGTTTTTTGGGGGAAATACAGGTGGATTACGCGAAGGAATCATTGAGACTTCATTATGAATGGAGGGGCAAGCTTGAGATCGCAGCGAGAGCTTCGGTGAGTGACCGGGAGGCGCTTTCGCTGGCTTACACGCCGGGCGTGGCACAGCCGTGCCTGGAGATCCGGAAGGATGTCAGCAAGAGCTATGAGCTGACGCGCCGCTGGAATACGGTGGCGGTGGTGACGGACGGAACGGCGGTGCTGGGGCTCGGGGACATCGGCCCTGAGGCCGGGATGCCTGTTATGGAAGGGAAATGTGTGCTGTTCAAGGAGTTCGGCGGTGTCGACGCGATCCCGCTGTGCGTGCGCAGCAAGGACGTCGACGATATTGTGAATACAGTCGCGCTGCTCGCGGGCAGCTTCGGCGGTGTGAATCTCGAGGATATCAGCGCCCCGCGCTGCTTTGAGATCGAGCGCAAGCTGAAGGAGCGCTGCGATATCCCGGTCTTCCACGATGACCAGCATGGCACAGCGGTGATCACGCTGGCCGGCCTGCTGAATGCGCTGAAGCTGGTCGGCAAGGACATCACGCAGGTGAAGATTGTGACGAGCGGTGCGGGCGCGGCCGGGATTGCGATTATCCGGCTGCTGATGGGCATGGGGCTGCAGAATGTGATCATGACGGACCGCTGTGGCGCTATTTATAAAGGAAGGGACGGGCTGAATCCGATCAAGCAGGAGATGGCTGAGATCACAAACCGGAACGGTGAGAAAGGGACGCTCGCAGAGGTGCTCCGCGGCGCGGATGTCTTTATCGGTGTGTCCGCCCCGGGGGTGCTGACGAAGGAGATGGTGCGGACGATGGCGAAGGACGCGGTGATCTTCGCGTGTGCGAATCCGACGCCGGAGATTTTCCCGGATGAGGCGAAGGCAGGCGGAGCCGCGGTTGTATCGACTGGCCGCAGCGATTTCCCGAACCAGGTCAACAATGTCCTGGCGTTCCCGGGCATTTTCCGCGGAGCGCTCGATGTGCGGGCATCGGATATCAATGATGAGATGAAGGTTGCCGCTGCGTACGCGCTTGCCGGGCTGGTCGGGGAGGACGAGCTGGACGCGGACTATATCCTGCCCGCAGCGTTTGACCCGCGTGTGAAGGATGCGGTCGCAAAGGCGGTCGCGGAGGCGGCGGTGAAGAGCGGCGTCGCAAGGATTTAGCAGGAAAAGGGGGGATTCCTTATGAGTATGAGAATTTACCGCGCAAAGGATTACAATGACCTGAGCAGGAAGGCAGCGAATATCATCTCGGCGCAGGTCATCATGAAGCCGCATTGCGTACTGGGGCTTGCGACGGGATCGACGCCGATCGGCACATACCGCCAGCTTGTCGAGTGGTACAACAAGGGCGATCTCGATTTCTCGGAGGTGACGACCGTGAACCTCGACGAGTATAAGGGGCTGCCGCGCGACAATGACCAGAGCTATTACTATTTTATGAATGAGAATCTGTTCAGCAAGGTCAATATCGACAAGAGCCGCACCTTCCTGCCGGATGGCATGGAGGAGGACAGCGAGAAGGCGTGCCGCGATTACAATGAGATCATCCATTCGCTCGGCGGCGTGGACCTGCAGCTGCTCGGCCTCGGGCATAATGGCCATATCGGCTTCAATGAGCCGGGCATCGCGTTCGAGAAGGAGACACACTGTGTGACGCTGACAGAGCGCACGATCAAGGCGAATATGCGCTTCTTTGTCTCAGAGAGCGACGTGCCGCGCCAGGCGTACACGATGGGCATCAAGACGATCATGAGCGCCCACAAGATCCTGGTTGTCGTGTCCGGCGAGGAGAAAGCAGATATCGTGAAGGAAGCATTCTTCGGGCCGGTGACACCGGCGGTTCCGGCATCGATCCTGCAGCTGCACAATGATGTGACCGTTGTGGCCGATGAGGCTGCGCTGTCAAAGTGTGGGCTGTAA
>CAYRKA010000011.1:10547-31435 GCA_964424785.1 uncultured Lachnospiraceae bacterium
TAAACGGCAATATTTTTGAGGAGGCAGGCAGCTTTTCGCCAGGCACTCTGTACGTACTTGATGGCAGGATTGCGGCGGAGCAGGACTATGCGGCTGCGCCGGGTGAGGAAGAGATCATTGACGCACAGGGCTGCTACGTGATCCCGGGTCTGACGGACATCCATTTCCATGGGTGTGTCGGCTGCGACTGCTGCGACGGCACGGCGGAGTCCTTCCGGGCGATCGCGGAATATGAGCTGAAGAACGGTGTGACGACGATCACCCCGGCGACAATGACGCTGTCCGAGGAGATGCTGATGAAGATTGCCGAGGCGGCCGCGGACTTCGAGGACGAGGACGGCGCTGTGCTTGCCGGCCTGTACATGGAAGGTCCGTTCATCAGCATGGAGAAAAAGGGCGCACAGAACGGCCTGTACATTCACAGGCCGGATGTCGCGATGTTCGGGCGGCTGCAGGCAGCCGCGAAGGGGAAATTCCGGACAGTCGTGGTAGCGCCGGAGACCGAAGGCGCAATGGATTTCATCAGAGCCCTCCGCGGGAAGGTAAACATCTCGCTGGCACATATGACGGCGGATTATGAGACTGCGTGCGAGGCGATTGCGTGCGGGGCGTCAGAGATCACCCATCTGTACAACGCGATGAACCCGTTCACGCACCGCGCCCCTGGCCCGGTCGCCGCCGCGGCGGACAGCGATATATGCCGCGCAGAGCTGATCTGCGACGGCATCCACATCCATCCGGCTGTCGTGCGCACGACTTTCAAGATGTTCGGGGATGACCGTATGATCCTGATCAGTGACAGTATGCGTGCTGCGGGGATGCCGGACGGAACGTATGACCTCGGCGGCCAGCAGGTCTTCGTGAGCGGCAAACGTGCCGTCCTTGCGGACGGCACGATCGCAGGCTCGGTCACGAACCTGATGGATTGCATGAGGACCGCCGTCCGCGATATGCGCATCCCGCTCGCGTCAGCCGTCAAGGCGGCGGCGGTCAATCCCGCCAAAGCAGCCGGGATCTACGGCGAATATGGCAGCCTCACACCAGGCAAATACGCGAACGTGGTATTGCTTGATCAGGAACTGGGACTGAGGCAGGTCTATAAATGCGGTAGGCCGGTTCTGTGTGCTTCTCGTTCGGTCAGTTAAATGGTATTATCCCATAATCGCCGTCACATCGTAGTGCGTCTTCCCCTCCACATACGGGATCACGCACCCGTCGACTTCCTGCCCGTCCACGATCAGCTTTGCGATACCTTTCTGTACGTTGTGCGGGTTCTGCACTTTGATGTCATATTCAGCGCCCCGGAACGACCTCTTAACCGTGAAGTCCCCGAAGCCCTCCGGCACGCACGGGTTGACCGCGAGCCCTTCAAACTCCGGCTGTACGCCGAGGATCGCCTGGGAGATGTTGACAAACGTCCAGGCAGCCGTACCTGTCAGCCAGCTGTTTTTTGCCTCACCGTGGTACTTCGCGTCCGCCCCGGCGACCATCTGTGAGTAGACGTACGGCTCCGTGCGGTGGATCTCGCTGATATCCTCGATGTACGACGGGCACGTCTTGCGGTAGATCTCAAACGCGCGGTTGCCGCGCCCTATGACAGTCTCCGCGATCGATATCCAGGGGTTATTGTGGCAGAAGATACCGGCGTTCTCCTTGTATCCGGGCGGATAGGAGGAAACCTCCCCCAGATTCAGATAGTATCTGGTGTAGGCAGGCTGCAGGATCATGATGCCGTATTTTGTGTCGAGGCGCTCCTTCACGGAGTCGAGGGCTCTGGCCGCATATCCTTCCTCCACACCGATCCCGGCGAGGACGCAGAAGCCCTGCGGCTCAATATAGATCTGGCCCTCCTCGCATTCCTTAGAACCGACTTTTTTGGATTCGGCGTCATATGCGCGGACAAACCATTCTCCGTCCCAGCCTGCGTCAAGGACATTGGCGTACATCTCATCGACTTCTTTCTCCGCTGCCGCAGCCAGTTCATCTCTCCCTGTCAGGCGGCAGAGCTGTGCATATTCGCGGCCATATTTGACAAACATGCCTGCGATGAACACGGACTCTGCGACCGGCCCCTCGGACGGCCCTGTCGTCTGGAACGATTCGCCCGGCGTGTCGGAGAAGCAGTTCAGGTTCAGGCAGTCATTCCAGTCCGCGCGGCCGATCAATGGCAGCCCGTGTGGGCCTTTGTGCGCCGCAGTATAATGGAATGAGCGCGTCAGATGCTCAAACAGCGGGGCGGCCTTCGACTCGTCATTGTCGAACGGTACCATCTGGTCGAGGATGGAGAAGTCGCCGCTCTCCCTGATATAGGCGGCGGTACCGGCGATCAGCCAGAGCGGGTCGTCATTGAAGCCGCTGCCGACGTCCAGGTTGCCCTTCTTCGTGAGCGGCTGGTACTGGTGGTAAGCGCTGCCGTCCTCAAACTGTGTCGAGGCGATGTCGATAATGCGCTCTCTCGCGCGCTCCGGGATCAGGTGGACGAAGCCCAGCAGATCCTGGCAGGAATCACGGAAGCCCATGCCGCGGCCCGTGCCGGACTCGTAGTAGGAGGCCGAGCGGGACATATTGAACGTAACCATGCACTGATACTGGTTCCAGATATTGACCATGCGGTTGACATGCTCGTCCGAGGATGTCACAGAATACCTCGAGAGCAGGCCGTCCCAGTACTCGTTCAGGGCTGCGAAGGACTGCGCCACCTGTTCTGCGGTCCGGAAGCGCGAGAGCAGCTCCACGGCAGGCTTCTTGTTGATGACGCCCGGGGATTCCCATTTCCGGTCCTCCGGATTCTCAGCGTAGCCGAGCACAAAGACGAAGGAGCGCTCCTCGCCGGGCTCCAGCGTCACATCGATCTGATGCGCCGCGACCGGCGCCCAGCCGCTCGCGATTGAATTCCCGCAGGCGCCGTTTTCAACTGCGGCAGGATTGGAGGCCTCGTGGTATGCGCCGATAAAGCTGTCGCGGCTCGTATCGAAGCTGTCCACCTCTGTGTTTACGCTGAAATAGGCGTAGTGGTTGCGGCGCTCACGGTACTCTGTCTTGTGGTAGATCGTCGAACCGGCCACCTCCACCTCGCCGATGCTCAGGTTGCGCTGGAAGTTCGTCATATCGTCCATCGCGTTCCACAGGCAGAACTCCACATAGGAGAAAAGCTTCAGGCTCTTCGGCGCGTCAGTTGTATTCTTCAGGGTAAGCTGGTTGATCTCGCAGGCCGCGTCCATCGGGACAAAGGCCAGCAGGTCAGCGGATACGCCGTCCTTCGCGGAGAGGAAACGGCTGTAGCCGATGCCGTGATGGCATTCATAAAAGTCAAGCTCTGTCTGGGTCGGCTTCCAGCCGGGATTCCAGACGGTATCCCCGTCCTTTATGTAGTAATACTTCCCGTTCGTGTCATAAGGGATATCATTGTAGCGGTAGCGCGTGATGCGCAGGAGCTTGGCATCCTTGTAAAAGCTATAGCCGCCGCAGGTATTGGATACAAGCGAAAAAAAATCATTGCAGCCGAGGTAGTTGATCCATGGGAGCGGCGTCCTCGGCGTTGTGATAACGTATTCGCGTCCGGCGTCGTCAAAGTGTCCGAATTTCATAACCAGATCTCCTTTTCTTGAAAAATGAAAATATTTGTGTGAAATTGCCTTATCCGAGCAACGCCGAATCGTTCGAGAACTGTTCCCCGCTCGCCTGTTCAAACTGGTCGAGCAGGTCCCGCACGGTCAGCTTATTCTTCTCTTCGCCTGAGATATCGAGGATAATCCGCCCGTCCATCATCATGATGAGGCGGTTGCCATGCGCGATCGCGTCACGCATATTGTGGGTGATCATCAGCGTCGTCAGATGGTCGCGCTTCACGATCATCTCGGTGATCTCCAGGACCTTGGCGGCTGTCTTCGGATCAAGGGCTGCCGTGTGCTCGTCGAGCAGCAGCAGCTTCGGCTTCTGCAGCGTGGCCATCAGCAGCGTCAGCGCCTGCCGCTGCCCGCCGGAGAGCAGGCCGACCTTTGTCGTGAGGCGCGACTCGAGGCCGAGGCCGAGCACCTTAAGGAGCTCCTTGTATTCCTCGCGTTCCTGCCTGGTGATCCCCTGGCGCAGGAGACGGGGCTTGCCGCGGCGTTTGGCGAGCGCCAGGTTTTCCTGGATCTCCATTGTGGCTGCGGTGCCGGTCATCGGGTCCTGGAAAACCCGCCCGAGATATGCGGCCCGCCTGTGTTCGGAGAGCTTCGTCACGTCGATGCCGTCGATCAGGATCTGGCCCTCATCTACGAGCCAGGTGCCCGCGACCGCGTTGAGCATGGTGGATTTGCCGGCCCCGTTGCCGCCGATCACGGTGACGAAATCGCCGTCCTCCAGGCTCAGCGACAGGCCGTCCAGCGCGAGCTTCTCATTGATGGTTCCGGGATTAAAGGTCTTATAGATATTTTTCAGTTCAAGCATTTGCGTTCCCTCCCCGTTTCACCGGCTTCGTGAAATATTTGCCTTTCCAGTACGGAGCCGCCAGGAAAGCAGCGACAACGAGTGCCGAGAGCAGCTTCAGCAGGTCCGTGTCAATGCCGAGCCAGATGACAGTCTGCAGCACGAGATAATAGAGGATGGAACCGAGCACCACGCCGAGCAGGCGCAGGGCGAAGTTGCGGAAAATCCGCCCGAAGATCGCTTCTCCGATGATGACGGCGGCGAGGCCGATGACGATGGCGCCGCGTCCCATATTGACGTCCGCGAAGCCCTGATACTGCGCGAGCATCGCGCTGGAGAGTGCGACGAGCCCGTTCGAGAGCATCAGGCCGAGCACAGTGTTGCGGGCGGTGTTGATGCCCTGCGCACGCGACATATGCGGGTTGCAGCCCGTCGCGCGGAGGGCGCAGCCGAGCTCTGTCCCGAAGAACCAGTACAAGATGGCGATCAGGATGATGATCATGATGGCAGTGATCAGGATTGTATTCTGCCAGAGCGGGACATTTTTGATGTAGCGGAGGGAAACCAGCAGGTCATACTTGTCAACGTTGATTGCCTGGTTTGCCTTTCCCATGATTTTGAGGTTGATGGAATACAGGGACAGCTGTGTCAGGATACCGGACAGGATCGCCGGGATCCCCATGAAAGTGTGGAAGATGCCTGTTGCGAGGCCGGCCAGTACGCCTGCCCCCGTCGCCGCGAGCATGGAGACCCAGACATTATGGCCGCTCAGCATCATCATGATGCAGACGGCTCCGCCGGTACACATCGTGCCGTCGACAGTCAGGTCGGCGACATCGAGGATGCGGAAGGTCAGGTATACGCCGATCGCCATGATCCCCCAGATCAGCCCCTGCGCGGCCGCGCCCGGCAACGCGTTTATCAGGTTCATGATGTTCATTGATTCATTCCTCCTGCAAAACAGACAGCGAGAAAGGTGCGCCCTTCCCGCTGTCTGTATGATGCGCACGGGGCGGCAAGGAAATTTCAGCGGCAGAGCCGCTGCCGCCCTCGGCGCTTGCGGATAGGGTCGATAAACTCCCCTATCCGATTGTTCAGGAACTTCCTTTATTCAGCCTCTGTAGCGGCCTCCGTGGTCTCCTCAGCCTCCTCGTCAGCGATGGCGACATAGTCGTCCGGGACAGACACGCCGAGCGCCTCGCAGAGCTCCGGGTTGTACTCTTTTGTGAACTGCGGAGCGTACTCGATCGGCATTGTGGAGATATCCTCGCCGTCAGCCAGGATGCGTGCAGCCATGTTGCCGGTCGCAACGCCGAGGTCATAGTAGCTGATCGAAAGCGTCGCAACGCCGCAGCCCTCGCAGATTCCTTCTTCACCGGCGATAATCGGGACGCCTGCCGGCTGGCAGATGTTGTTGATAATCTCTGCATTGGATGCAGCCGTATTGTCGGTCGGCACATAGATGACGTCGCTCTCCGCCGCGGCTGTCGTCGCTACGGATGAGAGGTCGTTGGAATCCGAGAATGCATAGTATTCGCAGGTATAGCCGAGATCCTCAAGGGCAGCCTTCACCGTATCCACCTGGTACTGGGAATTCGCCTCAGCGGAACAGTAGAGCAGCCCGACGTTCGTGGCGTCCGGGAACAGCTCGTTCAGCATAGCCGCCTGCTCGTCCAGCGGAGCCAGGTCGGAAGTACCGGAAATGTTGCCGCCGACCGTGCCGGAGAAATCTTCGATCTCAAGCGCTACGCCATACTCTGTGACAGACGTGCCGAGGATCGGGATCTCGTTCGTACCGGCCGCCGCAGCCTGCAGGGCCGGGGTCGCGTTCGCCAGGATCAGGTCAACCCCGTTGGAGACGAAGGTATTGATGATCGTGGAGCATGTATTGGAATCGCCCTGCGCGTTCTGTTCATCAAAAGTAACCGCATCGCCGAGCTTCTCGGTCAGGGCGTCCTTGAAGCCCTGTGTCGCTGCGTCAAGCGCGTCATGCTGGACGAGCTGGCAGATGCCGACTGTGTAGGAAGCCTCCTCCGCGCTCGCGGCTGTCCCGAACATACCTGCTACCATTGCGGTAGAGAGAGCTGCTGCTAAAACCTGTTTCTTCATAATTCTTATCCTCCTGTTTGTTTTCGTAATACGGTAACTGTCCAGTATCCTCATGCATTTCCTTCTGAATTGGATAGCTGTGTGATACATTCTTTTGCATTATAGCGTTTTAAAGTGTAGAAGTCAAGGAGCGGCTGGCACTTTAGCGGAAAATAAGGAAAAAAATTTTGACTTTTGCCCTGTTATCCTGCATAATAGGAGACAGGCCAAAGAGATTCCATGAAAGATAAAAGGAGGACCATATGCGTGTATTGTACAGAAATGATGAGAACGGCAGCCTGATCGTGATGGATGTCGCGAGCACACGGTACGTTGACGACGAGGGAGTGCTTGCTTTTTATGGCGACGATGATATCTGCATCCATGTCGACCAGAAGACGGCGGATGGCCTGACGAAGCAGCTCTTTACAGAAGACCGCCTCGACATCAGCAGCTACGACTGCACACCGTACGATTATGAGGATGAGGATTTTGATGACGAAGACGATGACGATATCCTGGACGGGTCGCCGTTCCTGTACAAATTCTGACGGGGTTATCTGCAAAGGCGTTGAAAAACAAATGCACTGTGCGGCAGCCTGCGCATATAATAAAAGGAATATCTTTTGAAAGAGGCGGAGGAGATGCCTGATTTCAAGGTAATCCTGGATGCGGGGCATGGCGGCGTGGAGCCGGGGGCCATGTTTGAGGGGCGCAAGGAGAAGGATGATACGCTGCGGCTGGCGCTGGCAGTTGGCCAGATTCTGACGGATAATGGTGTGGATGTCGAGTATACGAGGACGGAGGATGTGTATAATACACCTCTTGAGAAGGCACAGATTGCGAACCGGGAGGGCGGGGATTTCCTGATATCAATCCACCGCAATTCAAGCCCCCAGGCGAACCAGTACTCGGGAGTTGAGTCGCTGGTCTACGATCTGTCCGGTGAGAAGGTCGCAATGGCGGAGAATATTAACCAGGCGCTGGAGCGTGTCGGCTTCCGTGACCTTGGCGTGAGTGAGCGGCCCGGCCTGGTGGTCCTGCGCAGGACGAGGATGCCTGCCGTGCTCGTGGAGGTCGGATTTTTGAATACCGACGCGGACAATGAGTTATTTGATGAGCGGTTTGATGAGATCGCGCAGGCGTTTGCGGACGGGATATTACAGACGCTCGGGCAGGATCCTGACCTGGTGATGGAGAGCTACGAGGACACGGGCAGCCGCCTGATTATGGACAGGGATGAGGGCTGCTGTTGCGCCGGGCAGCCGGTGCTTTACCGAGTACAGACGGGCGCGTTCCACCGTAGAGAGAACGCGGAGGATCAGCTTTACCAGCTCCTGCAGCAGAATTTCCCGGCCTACATTCTGCGGGAGGATCATTATTATAAGGTTCAGGTCGGCGCATTCCGCCAGCTTGACAATGCGGTCCGCATGGAGAAAACGCTGCGCAAATCCGGATATTCGACGTTCCTTACAACGTAATTTCCCTTTTGAAAAGGGGATGAAATCAGTTTTCCGCTTTGCGGAAAAGGGTACTTTCATAAGAAACGGAAGAACGGAATGGAGACAGGATTTCTAAAGGAAACAGTGGAACCGCTTCTGGACTGGTTCCGGGAAAATGCGCGTGTGCTCCCGTGGCGGGAGCAGCCGCTGCCCTACTACGTCTGGGTGTCGGAGATCATGCTGCAGCAGACCAGGGTAGAGGCGGTGAAGCCGTTTTTTGCACGGTTTATCCGGGCGCTCCCGGATGTGGAGGCGCTGGCGCGCTGCCCGGAGGAGCGGCTCCTGAAGCTCTGGGAGGGCCTCGGCTATTACAACCGGGTGCGGAATATGCAGAAGGCGGCGCGGCTTGTGATGGAGAGATATGGAGGCAGGCTGCCCGCCTCTTATGACGAATTGCTGAGGCTGCCGGGGATTGGCAGCTATACGGCAGGCGCGATTGCGTCGATCGCGTACGGACAGGCCGCCCCCGCTGTGGATGGCAATGTCCTGCGCGTGATGAGCCGGATCACCGGGAGCGAGGCGGATATCGCCGCGCCCGCAGTCAAAAAGCAGTTCGAGGAGCTGGTGATGCAGGTGATCCCAAAGGACAGGCCGGGGATGTTCAATCAGGCTTTGATGGAGCTGGGGGCCACCGTATGCCTGCCGAACGGCGTCCCGTCCTGCCTCGTCTGCCCTGTGCGGCAGTTCTGTGTGGCCTGCTGTGACGGCAGGCAGATGGAGCTGCCGGTGAAGTCCGCGAAGAAGGCGCGGCGCATTGAGCAGCGGACCGTCCTTGTGATCCGTGACAGCGAACATACCGCCATCTGCAGGCGTCCTCCGAAGGGGCTGCTGGCGGGCCTCTACGAGCTGCCGAATCTGGAGGGCCACCTGTCGCGGGAGGAGGCGCTGGCGGCTGTGAGACGGTACGGGTTTTCTCCGATCCGGGTGATGCCGCTCGGCGAGGCGAAGCATATTTTTTCACATGTGGAGTGGAGGATGACGGGCTATATGGTGCTGGTCGAGGATGAAGCTGCGGGAGAGCGGGGGGCAGGGCTTTCGGACGGGGACGGCTGTGCGCCCATCCTCTTTATCGAGCCGGAGCGGACGGAGCGCGATTACCCGATCCCGGCGGCGTTCGCGGCATATGTGAAATACCTGAATATCCATCTGGGCCCGGACAGGTTTGTCCAGGGATGAAGGGCTGCGCTAAAAAATATAAAGGAGTACAGTGATGAAGATATTGACAGTGGCGATTCCGTGCTACAATTCGGAACCTTACATGGAGAAGTGCATCAAATCGCTCCTTCCGGCGGGAGAGGATGTCGAGATCCTGATTATTGACGACGGCTCGATGAAGGACCGGACGCCGCAGATCGCGGACAGCTATGCCGCGAAGTATCCAGGCATGATCAAGGCTGTGCATCAGGAGAACGGTGGCCACGGCGAGGCGGTGAATGCCGGGCTGCGCAATGCGACCGGGGTCTACTACAAGGTCGTGGACAGCGACGACTGGGTCAGCACGAAGTCGCTGATCCGGATCATCCAGCGCATGAAGGAGATGGAAGAGGACGGCGGCGTGGATCTGCTGCTCGCGAATTTCGTCTACGACAAGGCGGGGGCGAAGCACAAGAAGCTGATGCGCTTCACGAATGTATTTCCGGTGAACGAAGTTTTCTCATGGGAGAAAATGCGCCATATGCACCAGACACAGTACATCCTGATGCATAATATTTTCTACAGGACGCAGCTGCTGCGCGACTGCGGGATGGTGCTGCCGAAGCATACGTTTTACGTCGACAATATTTTTGCGTTCCAGCCGTTCCCATACGTGAAGAAAATCTGCTATATGGACGAGAATCTCTACCATTATTTTATCGGGCGCGAGGACCAGTCTGTCAACGAAAAAGTCATGATCGGCAGGATCGACCAGCAGATCCGCGTCAACAAGATCATGATTGACGTGATGGCGGGGCAGGATTTTTCGGACAAGGATCCGCACCTCAAAAAGTACATGACGATTTACCTGACGAAGATCATGGGCGTCACGTCGATGATGCTGATCCTTGCAGGGACGGATGAGGCGCTCGCGAAAAAGCAGGATGTCTGGGATTACCTGAAGGAGAAGGATGAGGAGCTGTACCACACGATCCGCCGCGGCCTGTTCGGCGTGGCGATGAACCTGCCGGGCAGGGGCGGCCGTGCGGTGACAAAGGCGGGCTACCGGGCCGCGCGGAAATTTGTCGGGTTCAATTGAGCGTTTTATCCCGTGATCACCGGGAGACGCTGAGGCTGCGCACCGAATGTCACACGGTCAAAGAACCCAATAATCTCGCCGTCCGTGTGGACACAGAGCGGCGCCGGGAATTCGAGCGTGAGCGAGCTGCACGGGATAATCCGGATCCCTTCCTGCCCGACATGCCTGCCGTCCAGCGCGAGCGGGAGCAGGCGCAGGACACGTCGCCTCGTCAGGCCGTGCGCGATGCAGGCCTGGAAGCAGTCGTCCTCCGGGTCGGCGTCCGGCGCGAACCGGAAACCGCCGCCCTCATAGCCCAGGTTCATGACCGCGGCGAAAAAGGTTTTGTCAAAGGAGAGCACACTGCCGTCAGGCAGAGTGGCTTTCATGCGGTATTGCTTCATAGAGATGAGTATCCGCAGCGCCGTTGTGAGATAGATCAGCTTGCCCAGGCGGAGCATGTTCAGGAACCGTTTCGTGCCGGAGCTGTAAGCACCGTTGCAGACATCAGCGTCAAAGCCGATGCCGGAGCTCACGATAAAAGAATGGCTGCAGCGGGTATGCGACAGCGCATGGGGCAGCGGAGCCGGATCTTCCGCTGTGGCCATGTCATCCCGGATTCCTGTCATCGGAGTGTCGCCCGGGGATTCGGCCATGGGCCTGCCACCCGGGCGCTTCGCCGGGGGCGTGCCGCCTGTCCGTTCGGCAAGCACTGTGCCGACCTTGAGGCGGCGGATGACCTGCGGATGCAGGATCGCGTCAAGCGCCGCAGCCGGATCAGCCGGGAGCGCGAGCCCGCGCACAAAATCATTGCCGGAGCCGGTCGGGATACAGCCGAGTGTGATGTGGGCAAGAGAGCCAAGCCCGTCAATAAACTCGTCGATCGTGCCGTCTCCCCCGACGATGACGGCGGTATAGTCATGCTTCAGCTCTGAGAGGGAGGACGCGATCTCGCGTGCCTCGCCCCTGCGGCGCAGCAGCCAGGCCCGATATTCGACGGACTCATGCTCAAGCGTATGCCGCACGGCCTCCCAGACCTTTTTGCCTCGGCCGCCGCCTGATATCGGATTGACAATGAAATAATACATAATAAGCCTCCGTGGCAGGCACGGCAGAGTTCCCCATAGATGGCAGATGGCGGGCCGCACCTGTGATAAATTGCTAAATCGAATTTTATCAGCTTTTGCCGCAGGAGGCAAGAGAAAGGATCGGGAATGCGAAAAACGAGCCCCGGTATGTTGTTTTTTGCCCGGACATATGCTATGATGGACTCCATCAGTTCCGGGCGGAGGATCGCCCGGGCTTGCGCGCAGGAGGAGATTATGGAAAAGGAAAGAGAGACAGTATCTAAGAATTTTATTGAACAGATTATCGAGAAGGATCTGGCGGAGGGCCGCTGCGAGGCAGTCTGCACGCGTTTCCCGCCAGAGCCGAACGGCTACCTGCATATCGGCCATGCGAAATCCATTCTTCTGAACTATGGACTGGCGAAGGAGTACGGCGGCAAATTCAATCTCCGTTTTGACGACACGAACCCGACGAAAGAGAAGGCCGAGTTCGTCGAGTCGATCATCAACGATGTGAAATGGCTCGGGGCGGATTATGAGGACCGCCTGTTTTTTGCGTCCGATTATTTCGATCAGATGTATGAGGCGGCTGTGAAGCTGATCAAAAAGGGCAAGGCGTTCGTCTGCGACCTCTCGGCGGAGGAGATCCGCGCCTACCGGGGCACGTTGACGGAGCCCGGCCGGGAGAGCCCGTATCGCAACCGCTCAGTTGAGGAGAACCTCGAGCTTTTTGAGAACATGAAGAATGGTATGTACGCTGACGGCTCCCGGGTGCTCCGCGCGAAGATCGATATGGCTTCCCCGAACATGAATATGCGGGATCCTGTGATCTACCGTGTGGCACATATGAGCCATCACAATACCGGGGATAAGTGGTGCATCTACCCGATGTACGATTTCGCACATCCGATCGAGGACGCGGTCGAGGGTGTGACGCACTCGATCTGCACGCTTGAATTCGAGGATCACCGTCCGCTGTACGACTGGGTGGTGCGCGAGGTAGGCTATGAGAAGCCGCCGAAGCAGATCGAATTCGCGAAGATGTACCTCACGAACGTCGTGACCGGCAAGCGCTACATCAAGCGTCTCGTCGAGGAGGGCATTGTGGACGGCTGGGATGATCCGCGCCTGGTCTCGATCGCGGCGCTCCGCCGCCGCGGCTTCACGCCGGAGTCGATCCAGCGCTTCGTGGAGCTGTGCGGAGTGAGCAAGGGCAACAGCTCCGTGGACTACGCGATGCTGGAGTACTGCATCCGCGAGGACCTGAAGCTGAAGCGTCCGCGCATGATGGCGGTGCTCGACCCGGTGAAGCTCGTGGTTGACAATTATCCGGAGGACCAGATCGAATATCTCGATATCGAGATGAACCTCGAGAACCCGGAGCTCGGCATGAAGAAGACGCCGTTCGGGCGCGAGCTGTATATTGACCGCGAGGATTTCATGGAGAACCCGCCGAAAAAATATTTCCGCCTGTTCCCGGGCAATGAGGTGCGCCTGATGGGGGCCTACTTCGTGAAATGTACGGGCTTTGAGAAGGATGAGGATGGCAATGTGACGGTGATCCACTGTACGTACGACCCGGAGACGAAGTGCGGCAGCGGATTCACCGGGCGCAAGGTCAAGGGCACGATCCACTGGGTGGGCGCCAAAACCGCGGGCCAAGGCTGAGTGGCGCTGGATGAAAACCTTCTTGATGAGGAGAAGGGCGTTTACAATGAGGACGGCTCCCTGAACCTGAATCCGAGCTCGCTGACAGTCCGCAGGGACTGCCTGCTCGAACCGGCGCTTGCCGACGCGAAGCCGTATGAGAGCTTCCAGTTCGTGCGCCAGGGCTTCTTCTGTGTGGATGCGAAGGATTCGACGCCGGAGGCTCCCGTTTACAACAGGATCGTCTCCCTGAAGAGTTCGTTTAAGCTGCCAAAGGCGGAGTGAGGTATGAATGAGCTGACGATCAGCCTGGACGCGAAGTCGTCCGAGCCGCTGTACGAACAGATTTACAAATATATCAAGAAGGAAATCCAAAATGGAGGGCTGCCTTTCGGGAAAAGGCTGCCCTCTACGAGAAAACTGGCCGCTTTTCTGCAGGTGAGCCGGACGACGGTCGATATGGCATATGAACAGCTTGTCTCGGAGGGCTATATTGAGGCCGCCGCGTGCCGCGGGTATTTTGTCTGCGAGCTTGAGGGCCTGTGCCGCATTGAGACGGAGAGGGCTGTCCTGCCGCGGGCGGAGACGGAGGAGAAAACAGCATATGCGTACGACTTTTCCCCTCATGGCGTCGACCTGAACAGCTTTCCTCACAACGCGTGGAGAAAGCTTTCGCGGGATATCCTGCTGGAAGAGGACAGGCTGCTGTTCCAGCTCGGCGACCCGCAGGGCGAATGGGAATTGAGGGAGACAATAGCACAGTACCTGCACCAGGCGCGCGGCGTGTCGGCACAGCCGGAGCAGATTGTTGTGGGGGCAGGGAATGATTTCCTGCTTCTGCTGCTTTGCAGCATATTCGGGACAGGTATGCGGATTGCGGTGGAGAGCCCGACCTACCGCAAGGCGTACGACCTGTTCCGCAACCTCTCGAACGAGGTGCGGGTCGTTGCGATGGATGACGCGGGGATGCGGGCTGACAAGCTGGATGAGACAGATGCGCAGATTGCGTATGTGATGCCGTCGCACCAGTACCCCCTGGGGATCGTAATGCCGGTGAAGCGGCGTATGCAGCTCCTTGCGTGGGCATCGGCAGCGCCGGACCGTTATATTATTGAAGATGATTATGACAGTGAATTCCGCTACCGCGGCAAGCCGATCCCGGCACTGCAGGGCTACGACCGGGAGGACCGCGTGATTTACCTCAGTACGTTTTCCAAATCGATCGCCCCGGCGATCCGGGTCAGCTACATGGTGCTGCCGCATCGCCTGCTGCCGCTTTACCGGGAGCGCGCGATGACGATCTCGAGCACGGTATCGCGCGTCGACCAGATCCTGATCGCGCGTTTCCTGAACGGCGGATATTATGAGCGCCACCTGAACAAAATGAGGGCCGTCTACAAGAGCCGCCACGATGTCCTGCTTGAGGAGCTTCGTCCGTTCCAGGGGATCGGAAGCGTCAGCGGAGAAAATGCCGGCGTGCATGTGCTGTTCACCTTTACAAACGGCATGACGGAGTCCGAGGCGATCCGGCGGGCCGCAGGCTGCGGTATTAAGGTTTATGGGCTTTCACAGTATTATGTCGGGGAGGCTGCCGGGAGCGGGAGCTCGACCGTGATACTCGGATACGCGAATCTGACGGAGCAGGAGATACGCGAGGCCGCAGGGAGGCTGCGGGGGGCGTGGCTGGAGTAAGGAATATGGCATTTTATGACAGTTTGACTGATTTTATATTTGTAGAAAATCCCCCTGCGCATGCAGATATTATCTTTGTGCCGGGCGGGAATTACCCGGATGCGGCGCGTCATGCGGCAGAGCTGTATCGGGACGGGTATGCGCCGTACGTGATGGTGTCCGGGAAATACAGCATCACGAAGGGATATTTTGAGCCGGAGCTGCGGAGATTTGATGCACGGGAAGATGGCACTGGGAAGGATAGCGTGAGTGAAAACGGCAGTTCTGCAGGCTGCCCGGTGGGAGACAGAGACGGATATCCGCTAACGGGGACCCGTTTCGCGACGGAATGTGAGTACCTGTCGGACATTCTGCTGCGGGCAGGAGTCCCGGATCCGGCGATTCTCCGCGAAGACCAGGCGACGTTCACGTATGAGAACGCGATCTTTTCCAGGAGGCTGGCGGATTCGCTCGGCCTTTCTGTGAGGCGGGCAATCCTGTGCTGCCAGGCGTTTCATGCGAGACGCTGCCTGCTCTATTATCAGGAGCAGTTCCCGGAGACGGAATTCCTCGTCTGCCCGGTTGTGACCAAGGGGATCGGTCGTGAGAACTGGCACTGCACGCCGGAGGGGATTGAGACGGTGCTTGGCGAGGTGGAGCGCTGCGGGACGCAGTTCCATGAGATCATGAGAGAGCATATGCAGAGCACAGAAAAACACGTAACTTTGGAGGCATTGTCGGGTGAATGAACTACGTCATCGGACCGGGGAACAGTTCCTTAGAAAACAAGAACAGGAAAGGAGTACAGATGAGCTACAAGAAGGAGTATGTGGAGACATTCCTGAAGAACCAGGGCCAGCTTTTTGACGAGCCGGTCGCGGACACAGCCGGGGAGGCCGCAGAGTTCCTCGAAGACTGCATGGCCTATGTCGCAGATACGTTCAGGGATGTAAAGAATTACTTTGAGGAGAATGGCGGCGATACGGCGGGAATGGGCAAAGAGGAGATCCTGGGGCAGGCGGAGGTCTTCCGGATGCCGGACGGGAAGTTCCTGATCGTCGAAGGATAGGGGGGAGGCGTTTGCCGCAGATCTTCAGGAATTGTGAATAGGAATCCATCCTTCCGGGCATCCTGTGAATAACAGGAGCCGTTGTCCGGACGGGATCTGGCATATGGCTGCAGCGTATGTGGCGTATACAGGTTCTGGCGGATGACAGAAAGATCGGAAGGATGGATGATTTATGGCAGATATCGCGAAACAGAAAAAACAGCAGGAATATCAGAAATATGTAAAACAGGTGACGCCGACGCACAGCCTGCCGCTTGATATGGCAAAGGCGTTCGTGACCGGCGGCGCGATCTGTGCTCTCGGCCAGTTTATCCTGAACTGGTGCGGCCGTATCGGGATGGACACGGAGACGGCGGGGAGCTGGTGCTCGCTGTGGCTCGTCCTGCTCAGCGTGCTGCTGACCGGCTTTAACGTTTACCAGAAGCTCGCAAAGTTCGGCGGCGCGGGGACGCTCGTCCCGATCACCGGCTTTGCGAATTCGGTAGCGGCCCCCGCGATCGAGTACAAGAAAGAGGGGCAGGTCTTCGGCATCGGCTGCAAGATCTTCACGATCGCCGGTCCGGTGATCCTCTATGGCGTGTTCACGAGCTGGGTGCTGGGGCTGGTGTACTGGACCGGGCAGGCGCTGGGGATCGTGGGGACGTGAATGCTGCCGGGGGCAGGCGGCTGTGTGCATAACAGAAAAAAGGAAGAACTGTGCAGAAAACAACACATTTATTTCACTTGACATCTACCGAAAGAACTTGCAAAATAAAGGAATCAGGAGCAATCGGAGAAATACGTGGCCCAACAAGGCAGCCTGGGAATCCGCAGCCATCTGTCTGACAGGAGTAGGGATATGCATTTATTGAAGAAAGTGTACACGATAATCAACCAGCCATCGCGGTTCGAGAATGAATCGAGGCATATGCTGGTTTTGCTGCGTCTGCTGTGGCTGGGTGAGACTGCATACGAGCTGCTCTGTTTTTTACTTTTGCTCTCTGCAGGCCGGATCTCATACGGAGTCAGGCTGGCCTTCCTGGGAGCGGCGGTGTGCTGTTTTTGCCTGACGTACCGGCTGCCGCGCCGGACGGATATTTTCCTCTATGTGTTTTTCCAGGTTGTCCGGGTGCTGCTGCTTGTGTGGCTGTTCGGCTGGGACTGCGGCACACAGCACTTTATTTTTTCGCTGCTCGTGCTGAGCTACTTTGTCGTGTATGGCGCGCTGCCGGTCAAAGCGGTGTTCACAGTGTGCCTGTTCTGCCTGCGCTTCGGGCTGTTCTGCTATTGCAGGGCGTATGACCCGGCTGTGGAGCTGCCGGGATATCTGATAATAGAGATGCAGATCGTGACATCCGCGATGCTTTTTTTGCAGTTGGCGTTCATCTGCGGGTCGTTCAGCTCCAACATCGAGACAGCGGACCAGAAGCTTATCCTTTATAATGAGCGCCTGAAACAGCAGGCATCGACGGATCCGTTGACCGGCATCTGGAACAGACGGTCGATGATCAAATATATGGAAGAGTATCAGGCTGCAAATCCGGCAGGCAGATTTGCGATTGCGCTCGGAGATATCGACCATTTCAAGCTAGTCAATGATCGGTGGGGGCATGACTGCGGGGATGCGGTACTGGTCTGGCTGACGGGATTGTTCCGGAACAGCATCGGTGACAGAGGCGTAGTCAGCAGATGGGGCGGCGAGGAATTCCTCTTTCATTTCAACGACATGAATGGGGACGAGGCGTATCAGGTGCTTTCAGATCTGTGGTACCGGCTGAACGATACTCCGTTTATCTGGAAGGGAGAGGAGATCAGAGTAACAGTTACAATCGGTATCGAGGAAAACGATTTCCGCTCAAAGCTGACGGAGCTGATCAGCCGCGTGGATGAGAAACTGTACCAGGGGAAGGACAGCGGGCGGAATACGATCGTATATTAAAGCGCGCGCACAGGGATCCCGTTGACTTCGACGGAACCATCAGCCGGGATCACAAAATATGGACGTCCGTCGATGATACGCGTTTCGATCAGGTCAGCGCGGCCGGGTTTTACCTGGATCGTGATATCAGGCGTGCAGATCTCAAATTTGCGTGCGTTGACTACGTTGGATACATAGAGCTCCGCCTGGCTGCCGCCGCCCGCCTGCCCGAACTCCTCGTCAAAATGCTCCAGCGTATCCTCCGCTGCGCCGCTTTCATACAGGAGTCTCTTCATATCGTTTTTGTCAAGCGCAACCGGCTCGGGGTCGTCCTTGCGCTCCTCAAGCATTCCGTTCAGTGTTTCGTGAATCGTCTTTACCGTCTCATAGGTACAATCCTCCTGCAGTGTCTGCGCCACAAGAGTATTGAAGGTCTCCTTCTGGGAGACGGCGGCGAGGGGCGGCTCGCAGCCAAGCAGCAGCCTGGCGAACTCAGCGTTCAGCTCGTCCGGGTTTTTGGAATAGTACAAAAGGCTGTGGATGTCGGTGTTGCGGCCATTAAAGGCCGGGAACAGGAAGCCGGTAACAGGCAGTTCGACGAACCAGTCGCGGATACGCTGTTCAATCGCGTTCGTTGTCTCGTTGTAGCTGAGGCCGGGCTTCGTCAGCCTGACCGGGCAGATTGAGCAGAGCAGGAATTCGTAAACATCCTCGGAGGCGTCAAACATCTCGAGCCCGTCGGTGGACCGTTTCGGGATATCGTACGCACAGTGGATCAGGATGATATAGAAATTGTCGGTGCAGACGAAGGTATCGATCACCTTGCCGTAAAACTCTTCGAGCAGGCTGTCATCCTTCAGCTGGCTTGCCCGGAGCTTCATCAGGTATTCCTGTGTGCCGCCTCCCGCTTCCTGGGTGAGCGGGAATTCCATGTCGAGCAGATTGCGGCCGATCGTGCCGGACAGTGTCTTCTTGAAAATGTCAAAGTATTTGAACATCTCTTCCTCTGGTAGCGAGAGGAATGCCTCTTTCATCTCGGCGCGCCTGTTTTTCTCGCCGTCCACGTAGCACGTACAGATGCGCGTGACCGGGCAGCGATCCGGTGTGAAGAGGCGTTTCAGTTCAGCAACTTCTTTTTTGTTCATTCGTTAAAGTCCTCCGTTATATAAATTCCAATCCCCTGCAGAAGTAACGTTCAGCCGGGAATCATCGGTACAAGATACTGTGCTACCACGTGCAGGAGCAGCAGATGCACCGGGTAGAAAAAGTAAAAAAAGTATTTCATGCGCAGGCCGCGCGTCCCGTTGTACAGGTACACCGGGAGGAAAGCGATGGGGGCAGGCATCTCCCATGCGACGCCTGCCGCGCCGCCGAAGCACTGGAGCGTCCGGTCGTGATGCAGCAGGTAGAGAATCGCGATCAGGAATACGCCCTTGAAATTGTAGTCCGTGTCGAGCCAATATGCGAGGTACATCCCCGCCGCGAGGATCAGCAGACAGAGCACAGGGCGCGCTGCCGCCGGTACATGGCTGGCAGGAATGCTTCCCCTCGCAGGGCCGTCTTCCTGCTTCCTCCGCCCCACAGGTCCGCAGACATACTCGAAGCCTGACAGTACGAGCAGTCCGATCAGCAGCGTGAAATACACATTCTGTTTTGCCGGGTAATACCAGTTCCCCTTGAGCGCCAGGTCAAACGGGATCTCCGAGAGCAGCGCGAACAGGAACAGCCTCTGCGCGTATTTCCATACATTCCGCGTGTGGAGAAAGCCCTCCACGATCAGGAAACAGAAGATCGGGAATGCAATCCGTCCGATATCGCGCGATATGCTGTAGATATCGGACCAGAGTGCACGTCTGGCATTGTCGGAGGCGACCGCCGGATGTGCCACGATTTCCCGGATCACGGTTGCCCCGGCGTGGTCGATGAACATGGTGATAATGGCAATCAGCTTCAGCGTGCTGCCGGAAATCCCGAAAGGCAGGTGTTTTGGAGTGGAGCCAGATGCGGCCTGCATATTATGCCTCCGTCCCCAGTTCCCCGATCCCATAGGAGATCTGCAGCAGCACAGGATCCATCTGCGTCGGGGCGAGCTGGATCAGCTTCGTGTCATTGCCAATGACGGCCATACCCATGCTCCAGCCTGCCTGATGGATACGGGAGTCGTAGGAGACGAGCATATTGGCCTGCTCCCAGGGCCCTTCGCCGAGATTGTAGTTGACGAGGAACCGGCCGGGGTCGCGCAGGCCGAGCCATCCGCTGTCGCGCTTGCCGCTGAGAATGATCGTGCCGTTCGGGCCGCCGTTCTTCGTCCAGACGCAGTAGGGCATACTGCCGACGAATTTGCCATCCGCCGTCTCGGCGCGGGTGCCATACGCGGCGGGGTCGCCGTAGTCGAGGCCGTCATCGGAAAGCTTGAAATAGATCCCCTGGTCCGGGTCATTGACGATCTCGTAGCACATGAAATATTTGCCGTTCGGGAGCTTCGTGACGATCGCCATGCCGGGCCGACGGCTGCCATCCGGGATTGCGACGACGAGCTTCTCATCGCTCCAGGTCAGGCCGCCGTCGGACGAGGAGACGACCGCAAGGCACTGGTTGAGGATGTGCTCCGTGTGGAATTTCTCGTCGGAGAAGACGACCGTGATGTCGCCGTACGCATTGATGTAAATAAATGGCTCCCAGACCGGGCCAAGGCAGTCCCAGTTGTACTCGACCGGGACGCCGCCGTACGCGAAGGTAGAGCGGTATTCCCAGGTCGCACCGCGGTCGCGGCTGATATAGAGCTGGAGTTCGGTGCCGACAAAGTCGGGCGGATTGCCCTGCTCAAACGCCTGCATTGGAATGGAATTCCCGGCGAACAGCAGCGTCCCCTCCGGCAGATCGCCGCAGTCCTTCGGCAGCTCGAGCAGCATCGGTTGGAAACGCATACCCCAGCCGTTCTTCGTGTCAGCGACATCGCTCAGGTGCTCCCACGTCCGGCCCCCGTCTGTACTCTTGAAAACCGGGATGACGGCAGGCTCCTGTGTCGAGTAGTATTCGAACGCGGCGAGCAGCGTGCCGTTTTCTTCTCCCGCGTGCTGCAGCTCGAGCACCCTCGGATAGAGGACGCCGCCGCCAGGCTTGATCTCGTTTTTGCGCGGTGCAAAGACAACGCCGTTAAATTCCTTTGTAAGCTTCAGTGCCATATGGATACCTCCCTTTGACCGTTTCTTTGATGGAGCGCCGCAGACGCGGAGCGTATGCCGCAGCTATGGTACTATTATAAGGATTCATTCGTTTTTTTTCAACAACAGAATGGCTGGTTCCAGGCGGATTTGAGCGGCAG
>CAYRKA010000012.1:0-18732 GCA_964424785.1 uncultured Lachnospiraceae bacterium
CCTAAACCGTCCGCACCAAGATGGGTACTTCGGGATTCAAATTTTAAAGTGGATAGTTAGCTGAGGCTGTGCCCGTCTTCGGCATCGGCCAGCCCGTACTCCGGCTCGTACACAAAGTCCTGGGGCGGCGGCGTTATGAAATTGTTCGTATAACGCTGAGCGCGGTATTCCTTCGGCGTGCAGTCGTGCATACTCTTGAAGAGCCGGTAGAAGGTCTGCTGGTTGTGGTAGCCGCATTCGATTGCGATGTCTATGATGCCGAGATCGGTGGAGAGCAGCAGGTATTCCGCGTAGTCGATGCGCAGGGAATTGAGGTAGGAGACAAAGCTCAGATTCAGCACATTGGAAAAGATCCGGGAGAGCGCATATTTCCCGAGGCCGAAGTGCTTTGCCACGGAGGTGAGGGAAATATCCTCCCGGAAATGCTTTCCGATATAAGCGACGATCTCGCAGGAGAGATCCTGCTGGGTCTGATCCTCGTAAGGGATCAGGTCGAGCTTGGGGAAAATCCGGCTCAGCATCAGGGATACGAGGGAGCTGACAAGCGTCCGGTCATAGTCCTCCTGGTTGAGCTCAAAGAGACGGGCTTCCGCGTAGGAGATATCCGCGTGGATCTCGTCCGTGTGCAGGACGGGATGGCGCGGCGTCATCGCCAGAAGCTGCGACTTGTGGAGCGGCAGGAAATCAAGATAGCAGTTTAATATATGAAGCTGGGTTTCCCCGGGCGCGGAAAGCGTGTGGTAATCATGTGCCACGTTCGGGAAGACCAGCACAATCTCGCCTGGCTGGACCAGGTATTTTTTTGTGCCGATCTGCATTTCGACAGAGCCCTCGACGACATGGACGAACTCGATATACTGGTGGACATGCAGCGGATACTGGAGCGGATTCTTTTCACAATAAAATAGGAAGAATTCCTTTTTGTTTTCATAGAACATACAGATGCCTCCTGCCCGGATTTCAAACCAAATTGCAACGATTGTGAATTATTGTGAAATAATTATGAGTCATTATATCGTATGAACTGCTATAATGTCAAACATAGAAGCAAAAAACCATAAAACTTGTGTCTAATGCACAAAATAATTTATCATGCGCGCGAGGTAATGAGGTATTTCTGTGGTATTTGCACAAAACTATGAATGTAATGTAGAAGGAGGATTTTATGCGTAAAAGACATTTGAAAATGACAAGTGCGGCTCTGTGTGCAGCTCTGTGTGCATCTATGGTGGGCGGCGTTGCCGCGAATGCGGAGTCCGGGAGCGGTATTGAGCTTGCTTACAACCTTTCTACCGATGATTATGCTGTATTTGAGCAGCTGATCCAGGATTTTACGGATGAGACGGGCATTGAGGTATCGATCATCAACGGAGGCAGCGACTATGAGTCCATGATGAAGACGCGTATGTCTTCGGGCGATCTCCCGGATATGTGGGTGACGCATGGATGGAGTCTGATCCGCTACAGTGAGTATATGATGGATCTGAGCGACCAGCCGTGGGTAGAGAATATTGACGCGGGCCTGAAGGATGTTATCTCCAATGATGACGGGGAACTCTTCATCCTCCCGATCACGCAGGCTGTCTGCGCGATTCTGTACAACCAGGATGTGCTCGATGAGGCGGGCGTGGATCCGACGACGATCCGCACATGGGACGATTTCGACGCGGCCTGCCAGGCGGTTAAGGACAACACGGACGCTTCCCCGATCATGATGGAGCTTGGCGATGCGTTTGACGCGTATTCACTTGAGGTGATCTGGCCGACCCTGTATTCAAACAGCGATATAGCGGACAATAAGGCAGAGGCTCTGCAGGACGGTTCTTTCGTCTTCGAGGAAGAGGGGACAGACGGACATCAGATGTTGGCTGACTGGTATGAGAAGGGCTATTTCAACGAGGATTATGTGAGCTGCAAGATCGATGATATCCGCCAGGCATTTGCGAACAATGAGGGCGCGTTCACACTGTACTCCACAGAGACGCTTCCGTCGATCGTTGCTTACAATGAGGACGTGAACATGGGTATTCTCCCGGCTCCTGCGAAGGATGAGGACGGCGCTTCCTACTTTGGGACAGGCGAGGGCAACTTCAGCTGCTTCGGTATCTGGAAAGACACTGCGCTTGAAGACGAGTGCAAGCAGCTCCTTGAGTACCTGGCCCGTCCGGAGATCGCGGTTCAGATCGTTGAGATCGACGGCGGCATCCCGGCCCTGACGAACATTGAGCTGGATCCGACTGCGAAGGCCGCATATACGACGAATGCTTTCAAGGCTGCGCAGGAGCAGTTTGATGGCGATCTGGTATATGACAACTTCTTCGACCGTGAGTATCTTCCGAGCGGTATGTGGAGCGTAATGGGCGATTCCGTAGGCGTTCTCCTCGCTGACGGCGACCCGGAGGGAGCTATGGATGAGGCAGTTACGATGGTAGCTGACAATTACAACGACCTGATGGGAAACTGATTATTAAGTAAGTATACGTTACGGTTCGCAGCTTCGGCGAAACGTGTTGCTGCTGTCGAAGTGAACAGTGACAAGGACGATACCCTGCCCCCGGAGCGAGCGCCTGGCGCCCGCTTTGGGGGCAGATTTTATAAGGAGAATTGGTATGACTAGGAAGAGACTTCGCAAGCTTAACTGGTTTTATGTACCGGCGGTGGTGCTGATGCTGGTGTTCATCGCATACCCGCTGTGCAATGCGGTTTATCTGTCGTTTTTCAAGTGGAACGGATATTCCGCCAACAAGGATTTTATCGGTTTACAGAATTATATCTCGATGTTTACTGACAAGGTGTTCCGGTCTTCGCTGCGCAACACCCTGATCTATGGCTTCGTCTGTACTTTCCTGCAGCAGATCATCGGCCTTGCCATGGCGGTATTCCTGAATACGAAATTCAAAGGACGCGGCATCGTCCGCACCGTCATCTATATGCCGGCAATGGTATCGAGCCTGGTCATGGGCTATATCATGTATTTCTTCTTCCAGACCAAGGGCGGCGTCATGAACGATATCCTGAACGCTATTGCAGGGACGTCTGTGGACTGGCTGGGCAACGGCAATATCGCGATCGCGGTGATTGTGTTCATCAATACGTGGCAGTTCGTCGGCGTCAGCATGGTCATCTACCTTGCCGGGATCCAGGGAGTATCACAGTCCTATATCGAGGCTGCGACGGTGGACGGCGCGAACGCATGGCAGCGCTTCCGCTTTATCACGCTGCCGCTTCTGCAGCCTGCGCTTGCTTCTTCCGTGATCTACAACCTGATCGGCGGACTGAAGCTCTACGACGTGATCATCGCTTTGACGGACGGCGGCCCGGCCAAGAAGACGCATTCGCTTGCGACATACATCGCGAACCGCTATTTTGACGCGGAGCGCGCAGGCTATGCGGCGGCGATCGGCGTATTTTCATTTGTGATGATTATGGTGATTTCGATGATCGTCAACGCTTATTTCCGAAAGAAGGAGGTTGATTACTGATGAGCAGGCCAAAAGGACAGGAGAGAGGGACAAATCTGTACCTTGAAGAGACAGAACACTTCAAATTCCGGAAAAAAGACTGGTGGAAATATCTGATCAGCATTGCGCTGCTGTTCATCTATCTGTACCCGTTCTTTATCATTATCAATGTGTCGTTAAAGCCGTTCGGGGATACGACTTCGAGGATGAAGTTCCCGGATCCGGTATACTGGGATAACTTCAAGAGCGTCATTGCGGCGGGGGATATCTTTGTCGGAATCCGGAACAGCCTGATCGTTACGGTACTGGTGCTGATCCTGGAGATCATTGTCGGCTGTATGGCGGCCTACGCGCTGGCGCGGAACCAGTCGAAGGTCAATGAGGTGGTGCGCAGCCTGATCATGTCGGTCATGATGATCACACCGCTGACTATCCTGGTCGGCGTCTACTCGACAATGTCGAAGATCCATGCGACCTCGACGTACTGGGGCATGGTGCTGCTGCTGTCATCGTTCGGGCTGCCGATGGTGATTTTCCTGTATACGAACTTTATTTCATCGATCCCGGTCGCGCTCGACGAGGCAGCGGCGATCGACGGGGCGTCCAATCTGCAGATTTTCTTTCAAATTATCCTGCCGCAGCTCAAGAGTGTCACGGTGACCGTGATCATCCTGCAGGGCGTCGGGGTCTGGAATGAGTATACCTACTCTTACTATTTCCTGCAGAAAAAGGATATGCAGACAATCACGCTTGTCATCAAGACCTTCTTCTCGTCCGTGTCGAATGATTATGGATCGGCAGCGGCGACAGCCGTCATCGGGATGGCTCCGCTGATCATCCTGTACCTGTTCCTGCAGAAATACTTTATCCAGGGCCAGGTCGACAGTGCGATCAAGAGCTGACAGGCTGCAGGGAACCGGAAAGAGAGGAAAACAGGATGAAAACAATCAGCATAGAAGAAAATGGCCTCCGGGTAGCATTCGGAGTGCGTGAGGACGGAGTCACGGAGCTGCTGGACTTTTCAGCGGCGGGCGTGCCGGATGGGAAGTGTGTGCCGGAGGATGGGCGGAGCGTTTACCCGCTTCTGGAGGCGCAGGTGACCGGGAAGACGACGCGCGATATGCATGCGTACAAGCACAATATGAGCAGCGCGTCGCTCGATTTTCATTATGTAGAGCATACGGTCACAGAGAAAAAGGGCGGGAAGGAGCTTGTGATCACCCTGGAGACAGAGTATGGGCTTTCGGCATCGTATCATATGCGGTTCTTTGACGGGGTGCCTGTCGTGCGGACGTGGACTGAGCTTACCAACCATGGGAACGAGGCAGTCGGACTGGAGTATGTTTCTTCCTTTATCTATCAGGGCATCAGCGGGAACGGGGCAGAGCCGTATTACACGAAGACGGAGATCTATCTGCCGAATAACGGCTGGTCGTGCGAGGCACAGTGGAACAGGCATGACGCGTCAGAGCTGAACCTGACCGGGATGATGGTGGATGGTTTTAATTGTCCCGGGTATGGCAATAACCGCTTCTGGTATGGCAGCAACAGCTCGTGGTCGAGCTGCGAATATCTGCCGATGGGCCTGGCGGCGGACCGCGAGACAGGTGAGATGTACTGTTTCCAGATCGAGAGCTCGGGACAGTGGCACGCGGAGTATGGCTCCGGCGTCGGGAGACGGCTGTACCTGGCACTTTCCGGGCCGACCGAGAGCGAGCAGGGCTGGTGGAAGAACCTGGAGCCGGGCGAGTCCTATGTGACAGTGCCTGCTGCGTTTGGCGTCGTCGTGGGAGGCGTCAGCGAGGCGGTTGCGGCCCTGACGCGGTACCGCCGTGCGATCCGCAGGCCGAATGCGGATGACGAGAAGCTGAATGTGGTGTTCAACGATTATATGAACTGTCTGATGGGCGACCCGGCGGATGAGCGGGAGCGAGCGATCATCGACAAGGCGGCTGAGATGGGCTGCGAGTATTACTGCCTGGACTGCGGCTGGTACGACAAGGGCTTCTGGTGGGACCGTGTCGGCGAGTGGGTGGAATCCCCGGAACGTTTTCCAAATGGCCTGAAGTCTGTCTGTGAATATGCGAACAGCAAAGGCATGAAGATGGGGCTCTGGCTGGAGATCGAGGTGATGGGCACCGCGTGTGAACTGGCAAAGCGGCTGCCGGACGACTGGTTCGTGTGCCGCCACGGGAAGCGCCACGCCGACAACAAGAGGTATCTGCTGGACTTCCGCAATCCTGAGGTGCGCGGATACTGCCGCAGCGTAGTGGACCGGCTGATCCGGGATTACGGAGTAGAGTATTTCAAGGTGGATTACAATGTGACGATGGGCTATGGCAGCGACCTGAATACGGACAGCTGCTCAGAGGCGATCATGGAGCATTACCGCTGCCTGCACAGGTGGTATGAGGAGCTGTTCCGCGATTACCCGGAGCTTGTCATCGAGAACTGCGGCTCCGGCGCGCAGAGGATGGACTACGGGATGCTGCGGCTGCTGAGCCTGCAGTCGACGAGCGACCAGACCGATTACATCCACAATTCCCATATTGTGGCGAACGTGGCGAGCGCCGTGACGCCGGAGCAGGCGGGGATGTGGGTCTACCCGTATGAGGATGACGAGGAGCACGTGATCTACAATATGGTCAATGGCCTGCTGCTGCGTCCGTACATCAGCGGCATGGTGTGGAAGATGAGCGACGCCGGGATGAAGCTGATGCAGGAGGGCATAGCGCTCTACAAGGAGATCCGCGCGGATGTCCGGGACGGCGTGCCGTACTATCCGCTGGGCTTCGGCCATATCAATGATGCGAAGCTGGCCTGGGGCATCCGCAACGGGGACACGGCCTACCTGGCAGTCTTTTTGCCGGAAGTGCAGGAAGCGGAGATCCCTGTGGCATTTGACCGCGAGGTGGCGGAGGTATCGGTAATCTACCCAAAGGCGGAGCGCTGCAGCTATGAGTATACGGATGGCGTGCTGCGCGTGGAGATGCCGCAGAAGGCGGCGGCGCGGCTGTTCCGGTTCCGGATGAGAGAATAATTTTTGCGAAAACTTAGGAGAATGGATTATGGACAAGAATACATTTGCACAGTTCCCACCGATGGGCTGGAACAGCTGGGACTGCTACGGGGCATCGGTGACGGAAAAAGAGCTGCGGCAGAACGCGGAGTTCGTCGCGGCGCATCTGAAAGAGCATGGATGGGAGTACATTGTGTGCGATATCCAGTGGTACGAGCCGACAGCGGACACGAGCCGCTACCACAATTTTGCGGATCTGTGCATGGATGAGTACGGGCGCGTGGTTCCGGCGGAGAACCGGTTCCCGTCGGCTGCGGGCGGAAAGGGCTTCGGGCCGATCGCAGAGTATATACACAGCCTCGGGCTGAAATTCGGCATCCATATCATGAGGGGCATTCCGCGCCAGGCTGTGTACCGGAATACGCCGGTCAAGGGGACGCCGTACACAGCGCGGCAGGTGGCACATCCGGCTTCAATTTGCTGCTGGAATACGGATATGTATGGCATCGATGCGACGAAGCCGGGCGCGCAGGAGTACTATGACTCCATTATTGAGCTGTACGCGTCGTGGGGCGTGGATTTCATCAAGGTCGATGATATTTGCGTAAAATATGGCCAGCCGAATAATGAGAGTACGCTTCAGTACGGCGGCGATGAGATCGAACTGCTGCGCCATGCGATCGACCACAGCGGACGCGCGATTGTGCTGAGCCTGTCACCGGGCCCCGCGATGCTGGGGCAGGCGGAGCATCTGCGCAAAAACGCGAATATGTGGCGGATCACAAATGACCTGTGGGATTGCTGGGAAAATATCTTGGAAATGTTCGCCCGCTGCGATAGCTGGAGCCCGTACGTATCGGAGGGCTGTTTCCCGGACTGTGATATGATCCCGGTAGGCCATATTTCGATCCGGGGCTGTGAGCACGGCCTGTCCGAGCGTTGGACACGTCTCTCAAGGGCGGAGCAGCGGACGCTGTTCTCCCTGTGGTGCATCTTCCGTTCCCCGCTGATGGTTGGCTGCGAGCTGACGGATGCGGATGAGTGGACGATGAGCCTGCTGACGAACGACGCGGTGCTCGGTCTCACGAAGCACAGCCACGGCGCACACCAGGTGCTCCGCGAGGGCTGCCTGATTGTCTGGCAGGCAGAAGGAGAGAACGGAGAGCAGTACGTCGCGATGTTCAATGTGGCGGGCTGGCCGGATGCCTGTGCGGTCAGCTTTGAGAAGCTGGGGATATCTGGAGCATACGAGGTGACAGACCTATGGACGGGAATATGCGACGGGACAGAGAGCCGCGCGCTGACGGCGCAGATCGGGTCACATGACGTGAAGCTGGTGAGGCTGACGCCGGTTGCAATTCAATAATCGGGAGTGTGTGGGAGCCGTGGATAACGGCTCCTTTTCCATATCGTGTGCGGATCTCATCCAAAATGTGGATAAGCTTCTGTTCGCAGATTTTGTCCGGGCGGCTGCCTGCCGTGCCGGCCAGATGCTGAATGTGCATGACATCGCGGGAGATGTGGGAGTTTCAGATGATACGGCAAAGCGGTGGCTCCAGGTGCAGGAGAAATCGGATGTGATTTTTTATCTGCACCCTTACTCCAACAACCTGTTGAAGCGGACGGTGAGGACACCGAAGCCGTATTTTTTGATACCGGCCTGATTTATCGGCGGTCAATACAGATAACTATATTGTCCCGATCTGGATGATCTGATGATGTGACGACAAACCGTCTTGCCTTGTTCCGGTGAATCTGATAGAATGTCCGAATGGAAGGAGCCGGAAAATGGAGAAAAAGAATACTTTTAAGTGGAGGAAGGTGGCATCTTGAGGCAGTCTCAGGAAAAGGCTCAGGAGCATGATTTCGCGCAGGGAAGCGTGAGCCGCCATATTATGGCGCAGGCAGTGCCGCTGATGGTCGCGCAGATTCTGCAGCTTCTTTACAATATTGTTGACCGCATCTACATCGGCCATCTGCCGGGCTCGGACGGCCTGGCGCTGACCGGGATCGGCCTGGTGTTCCCGATCATCTCGATTATATCAGGCTTCACAAACCTGTACGGGATGGGCGGCGCGCCGCTCTGTTCGATCGCGCGCGGCGCCGGGAAGGAGGACGAGGCGGAGCGGATCATGGGGAACTCGGCAGTGCTGCTGTTTTTCACATCGTTTGTGCTGATTGCGCTCTGCTATGTGATCAGGCGGCCTGTGCTTTATATGCTCGGCGCGAGCGACGCGACCTACCCATATGCAAATATATACCTGTCGATCTACCTGACCGGCACGGTCTTTTTTATGCTTGGCAACGGCCTGAACAATTTCATCACATCGCAGGGCTTCCCGAAGGTCGCGATGGGGACGACGCTGCTCGGGGCGGCCATCAATCTTGTGCTTGACCCTGTGCTGATCTTTGGATTCGGGATGGGGATCGAGGGCGCGGCAATCGCGACGGTGTTTGCGCAGATGGTGTCCGCCATCTGGGTGCTGCGGTTCCTGTGCGGGGAAAAGACGATCCTGCGGCTTAAGAGGAGCTGTTTCCGGCTGGAGAAGCGTCTGGTACGCGATATTGTGTCGCTTGGGACATCCGGCTTCATCATGCAGGCGACGAACAGTGTCGCGCAGATTGCGTGCAACGCGATGCTCAGCATCTATGGCGGCGATCTCTATATTGGGATCATGACGATCCTGAATTCGATCCGGGAGATCCTGAGTATGCCGGTCTCGGGAATCACGAACGGCGCGCAGCCGGTGCTTGGCTTTAATTATGGCGCACGAGAGTATGGGCGTGTCAGGAAGGGGATCCGCTTCATGGCGCTGGCGGGCAGCATCTATACGGTGACGGCGTGGGCTGTGCTCGTGCTGTTCCCGAAGCCGTTCCTCGCGCTTTTTACGGGGAACAAGGAGATGCTGAGCTACGGTGTACGGGCGGTGCATCTGTATTTCGCGGGCTTTGTGTTCATGCTGTTCCAGTTCACGGGGCAGTCGGTGTTTGTGGGGCTGGGACGGTCGAAGCAGGCAATCTTTTTCTCGCTGTTCCGCAAGGTTGTGATTGTTCTGCCGCTGACGCTTCTGCTGCCGCGTATAATGTCTGACCATGTGGCAGGAATTTACCTTGCCGAGCCGATTTCCAATGTGATCGGAGGGCTCGCGTGCTTTGTGACGATGTATGTCACAGTGTACCGCAGGTTAGAGGGATTGCAGAAAGGACAATGAGGTACATACTTTCGCCGCGCATTTGAACCGCGGCTGCTGGCGGGGAATGATTCTGAATGTTGCAGTCCGCCTTGCGGCGGCAATAGCCGATCCAACCGCAGGCAGGATGGGATATTTACAGTCCGCTCTGCACCGCGTTCGCGATCAGCGTGACCGACTGGGGGACTGTCTTGCTGCCAACATTGATTGTGATGTCGGCATATTTTTCGTAGAGCGGTGTGCGCTCTGCGTACAGATCCTCGAGTGTCTGGCCGGGACGGAGCACGACGCCACGCTTTGCCAGGTCGCCGAGCCTTTTCCTGAGCGTCGCGCAGCCTGCCTTCAGATAGACGACCGTGCTGATGGAACGCAGATGCTCCATCGCATTCTCACAATAGACGACGCTGCCGCCGGTCGCAATCACGGAGCGCGACGCTTCGATGCCGCTGTTCACGCGGTCCTCCACATCGCGGAAACCGTCGATGCCGACCGCCTCCATGATCTGCCACAGCAGCATCCCCTCCGATTTCTGGATCAGGAGATCTGAGTCGATAAAGTCATAGCCAAGTACCTTGGCGAGCACAATGCCGACCGTGCTCTTTCCGGCGCCGGGCATACCGATTAATGTTATATTTTTGTCCATATGTAATTCTCCTCGTAATCATATTTGCCATACCATTCTGCACATTTCTGGCTTTCGCAGATCTATTTTGCGGGGTTTGCGCTGGAATGTCAAGAAAAAACAGTCTGCCGAAGATTCAGAATTTTGTGTTTCTTTTGCGGGCGGGTTATGGTATAGTAATATACAGGTGTTTTTTTGAAAAGGATGGAGGATAAGATGGGCAGTGCTAAAAAACCTTATTTTCCGATGTTCGTTGACCTTTCGGACAAAAAGGTGATTGTGGCAGGCGCGGGAACGATCGCGAAGCGGCGGATCAGGGCGTTGGCGGACTTTACAGGTCATCTTGTGGTGATCGCGCCGGAGGTGAACCGTGAGCTAAAGGATATGGAGTCTGAGGGCAGGATCACGATCCTGCGCAAGGTATGCGCGGAGGAGGACATCCGCGGAGCATCGCTTGTCATCGCAGCGACGAACGACGGCAGGCTGAACCAGGAGATTTACGCAGCGTGCCGGGGGCTGGGGATTCCGGCCAATGTGTGCAATGACAAATCGCGGTGTGATTTCTATTTCCCGGGGATAGCCATGAACGACAGCGTCGTGGTCGGCGTCAACTCGGGCGGCCATGCCAGCCGCAGGGCGCGCGGCGTACTGCGGCAGATCCAGGAGCTGCTGGAGGATGAGGGCAGGACAGAGGGGCAGGGCGTATGATGCACGTGAAGATCTTTACGGACGGTGCCGCGCGTGGCAATCCCGACGGCCCCGGAGGCTACGGGACGATCCTGCAGTATACGGATCCGCAGGGTACGCTCCATGAGCGCGAGTATTCGCAGGGCTACCAGAAGACGACGAACAACCGGATGGAGCTGATGGCGGCGATCGCCGGCCTCGAGGCGCTCAACCGCCCCTGTGAGGTCGAACTATATTCTGACTCACAGTACCTGGTCAATGCGTTCAATCAGCACTGGATCGACAGCTGGCTCAGGAAAAACTGGATGCGCGGCAGGAACGAACCGGTCAAAAACGTCGACCTCTGGAAGCGGCTGCTCGCCGCCGCGCAGCCGCACAGTGTCCGGTATATCTGGGTAAAAGGCCACGACGGCCACCCTGAGAATGAGCGCTGCGACCGTCTCGCGACGGGCGCAGCAGACAGCGGTGATCTCATTGAGGATGATGGTCTGGCCTCCACTGAAATGCAAGCATTCCGCGGAGGCAGGCTTTTGACCCTGGAATCATATCATGCAAAAATCAGTTGAAATGGGCAAATGGCTGTGCTATCATAAAACCCGGACCTGATCAGCGGTCTGGGATTTTGCGCAGGAAGAGCAGTTATTTATATGAGGAAAGGAACAGACAGTATGGCAGCATTTATCGGTGAGTTTCTATTAGAATTTATCAAACTGATCATTTTGGCCGGAGTTTCTGTCGCTGCGATTTTCTGCGGCAAGAAGCTGCGCGACCGTTCCGACGCGAAGAAAGCGCAGGGAGAAAAACAGTAAGAGGGTTGGAGGAATAGTTGTGAAGAAGTACGGAGTGAATGAATTGCGCAGGATGTACCTTGACTTTTTCAGGAGCAAGGACCATCTGGTTATGAACAGCTTTTCGCTGGTGCCGCACAATGACAACAGCCTGCTGCTGATCAATGCAGGCATGGCGCCGCTGAAGCCGTATTTTACAGGAGCGGAGATTCCGCCGAAGCGCAGGGTTGCCACGTGCCAGAAGTGCATCCGCACCGGCGATATTGAGAATGTCGGCAAGACGGCGCGCCATGGCACTTTTTTTGAGATGCTTGGCAATTTTTCGTTCGGCGATTATTTTAAGAAAGAGGCGATCCACTGGTCATGGGAGTTCCTGACAGAGGTGGTAGGGCTTGATCCGGAGCGGCTGTATCCGTCCGTGTATCTGGAGGATGACGAGGCGTGGGATATCTGGCACGATGAGATCGGGATCCCTGCAGAGAAGATCTTCCGCTTCGGCAAGGAGGATAATTTCTGGGAGCATGGCGCAGGGCCGTGCGGTCCGTGCTCGGAGATCTATTATGACCGTGGGGAGAAGTACGGCTGTGGTAAGCCGGGATGCACGGTTGGCTGTGACTGTGACCGCTATATCGAGGTATGGAACAATGTCTTTACCCAGTTTGAGAATGACGGACACGGCAATTATGAGCTGCTGAAGCAGAAGAATATCGATACCGGCATGGGGCTCGAGCGCCTGGCGACGGTTGTCCAGGACGTGGATTCCATTTTTGACGTGGATACGATGCAGGCGCTGCGTGACCGTGTCTGCGCGTTTGCCCATGCTGTATACAAGACGGATGAGAAGAAGGATATCTCGATCCGCCTGATTGTTGACCATATCCGTTCGGCGACGTTCATGATTTCCGACGGGATCATGCCGACGAACGAGGGACGCGGCTATGTGCTGCGCCGCCTGATCCGCCGCGCTGCCCGCCATGGCAGGATGCTTGGGATCGAGGGGAAGTTCCTGTCGCAGCTCTCGGAGACTGTGATTGAGGGATCGAGGGATGGTTACCCGGAGCTTGAGGAGAAGCGCGATTTCATTTTCAAGGTTCTGTCCCAGGAGGAGGACAAGTTCAGCCGCACGATCGACCAGGGTCTCAGCATCCTGGCAGACCTGGAGGCTGGGCTTGAGAAGAACGGCGCGAAGACGCTCGCAGGCAGGGATGCATTTGTCCTGTATGACACGTATGGCTTCCCGCCTGACCTGACGAAGGAGATCCTCGAGGAGAAGGGCTATGCGATCGACGAGGAGGGTTTCCGGGCGTGCATGGAGGAGCAGCGCCGGAAGGCGCGCGCTGCCCGTGGCACGACGAATTATATGGGCGCGGATGCGACGGTCTATGACCAGATCCCGGCGGAATTGACGACGGAGTTTGTCGGCTATGATACGCTGAACTGTGACTCGGTGATTACGGTGCTGGCGACGCAGAGTGAGCTGACAGAGGCGCTGACGGAGGGCGTGCGCGGCACGGTTCTGACGGAGAAGACACCGTTCTATGGGACGATGGGCGGCCAGGAGGGCGACAAGGGCGTGATTTCCTGCCCGGCAGGGCGTTTTGTTGTGGAGGATACGATCCATCTGCTCGGAGGCAAGTACGGGCATGTCGGCTATATGGCTGAGGGCATGATCAAGAACGGTGATACGGTGACATTGGCGGTAGACGCTTCCGGCAGGTCGGATACGTGCCGCAACCACAGCGCGACGCACCTTCTGCAGAAGGCGCTCAGGACCGTGCTTGGTCCGCACGTTGAGCAGAAGGGCTCTCTTGTGACGCCGGATCGCCTGCGCTTCGACTTCGCGCATTTCCAGGCGATGACGGCGGAGGAGCTGGCACAGACGGAGGAGATTGTGAACCGTGAGATCGCCGCGGCGCTTCCTGTGAAGACGGATATTATGAGCCTTGAGGAGGCGAAGAAGACAGGAGCGATGGCGCTGTTCGGTGAGAAGTATGGAGACGAGGTGCGTGTCGTATCGATGGGTGATTTCTCCAGGGAGCTGTGCGGCGGCACACATGTGTCGAATACGGCGCAGATCGCGACGTTTAAGATTGTTTCCGAATCCGGTATCGCCGCAGGTGTGCGGCGTATTGAAGCGCTGACCGGGGATGGGGTGTTCGATTATTATAAGAAAGAGGAGCAGGAGCTGCATGAGGCAGCGAAGCTGCTCAGGACGGCCCCGTCAGGGATTCTTGAGAAGATTACAGCTTTGCAGGCAGAGCTGAAGGCAGTGATGAGCGAGAACGAGTCCCTGAAGAGCAGGCTGGCGAAGGATGCGCTCGGCGATGTGATGGATCAGGTGTGCGAGGTATCCGGCGTGAAGCTGCTCGCGGCGAAGCTTGAGGGCGTAGATATGAACGGGCTGCGTGAGCTTGGCGACCAGCTTCGCGGGAAGCTCGGGGAGGGCGTTGTGCTGTTGGCATCGGTCAATGAGGGCAAGGTGAACCTGATGGCTGCGGCGACGGACGGCGCCATGAAGCGGGGCGCTCATGCAGGCAATCTGATCAGGGGGATTGCGGCGCTTGTAGGCGGAGGCGGCGGAGGCCGCCCGAATATGGCGCAGGCCGGCGGGAAGAATCCGGCGGGCATTGACGCGGCGCTTGAGAAAGCCCGCGAGGTGCTTGGCGCACAGGTGTCCGGTTGAGGCTGACGGCGCCACTGTGGCCAGGATGGCTGAATAGTTACGAAGTTTGGGTATTTTGTGCTCTTTTTCCGCAAAAACTGTTGACGAAATTGAAAAATATGGTATACTACTTATCAGTGCAATAAAATACCCAGACAGTTGTATTATGCACAATCTACAACTGGAGGGAGGTTAGGTGTGAGACAATGTCGAATGTAATCGTAAAAGAAAACGAGACTCTTGACAGCGCATTACGCCGTTTCAAGAGAAACTGCGCAAAGGCTGGTATTCAGCAGGAGATTCGTAAGAGAGAGCATTACGAGAAGCCGAGCGTCAGACGCAAGAAAAAGTCTGAGGCTGCCCGCAAGCGTAAATTCAATTGATGTGCAGTGAAATCCCTGGTCTGTGAGGTCAGGGATTTTTTCTTCTATGTGTACGAGGGCGTAAGGGAAATAGCTGCCAGAGGCAGCATACCCCCGGCGCGGACGGACAGTGCCGATGGTTCTCCCCTGTCCGATGGTTCATTGGTATGGTTATTTCCTGATCAGGGAAGGGATATTGTATGAAAAAGTCTTCAAAGAGGTTACTTGGAAGGGTAATTTTTGTCATATTGGCTGTTGTGACGCAGGTCGCCTGGATTATTTTCGGGGTATTTGTCCTTGGGGCACGTTCTCCGATCGTGTCTGTCCTGATCGACCTTGCCAGTGTCACTGCAATCCTGTGGCTTGTCAACAAGGATATCAATCCTGCCTATAAACTGGCGTGGGCGATCCTGATCCTGGCGGTGCCGATCGCGGGCGCCGTGATTTACCTGATGTTCGGCAAATCCTGGATGGGCGAGGAGCTGCAGAAGAAGCTCGATGCGGCGGCAGAGGAATCGTCGAAATACCTCGAAGCGGATCCGCAGGCTCGCCGCAACATCCGAAAGCAGAGCGAGGCAGCGGCATGCCAGTCGGAATACATCGGGCATTCGGCGGGTTTCCCGTTATATCAGAAGACCTCGACCCGATATTTCCGCGTAGGCGAGGAGCTGTATGCGAAGCTGATCCGTGAGCTTAAGAAGGCAGAGCATTTTATCTTTATGGAATATTTCATCATCGATGACGGTGAGATGTGGCAGGGGATCCTGAATATTCTCGAGGAGAAGGTCCGCTGCGGGATCGATGTGAGGCTGATCTATGATGACTGGGGCTGTGTGACGACGATGCCGCAGGAATTCCAGCTCCAGCTCCGCAGGAGGGGGATCCGCTGCGAGGTCTTCAATCCGCTGATGCCGGTCGCTACCGTGCTGCTGAACAACCGTGACCACCGCAAGATCACGGTGATTGACGGTTATATCGCATTCACCGGCGGGATCAACCTGGCTGACGAGTATATCAACCGGCGGGAACGGTTCGGCTATTGGAAGGACACAGGGATTATGCTGAAGGGGGAGGCCGTCTGGAGCTTTACGGTTATGTTCCTGCAGATGTGGAGCGTGCTTTCCGGCGAGAAGGTGAATTACAATCTCTACAGGCCGCATGAGTGGCACGAGGAACCATTCGAGGATGACGGGTTTGTGCAGCCGTACGGCGATACGCCGCTCGACCATGAGACGGTCGGCGAAAATGTTTATCTGAATATTGTGAACCGTGCGGATAAATACGTCTATATCTTTACGCCGTACCTGATCCCTGACAACGAGATGCTGACGGCTCTCTGCCTTGCGGCGAAGAGCGGCATTGATGTCCGTATTGTCACACCGGGTATTCCGGACAAGAAGCTGGTCTTTCTGCTGACGAGATCCTATTATGACAGGCTGATTGCGGCGGGCGTGCGGATCTTCGAGTACAAGCCCGGCTTCCTGCATGCGAAATCCTTCGTCTGCGATGACAGGATTGCGACGGTCGGCACGATCAACCTCGATTACCGCAGCCTCTATCTGCATTTTGAGTGCGGCGTCTGGATGTACCATTCGGAGGCAGTGCTGCAGATCAAGGAGGACGCGATGGCGTTGTTCAGGCAGTGCAGGGAGATCAAGGAGGAAGACTGCCGCAGCAAAAAGATGGTGACGCGTCTGGGGCAGAGTATCCTGAGATTGTTTGCGCCGCTGCTGTGAGGCTTCCTGTATCCTCGTGATTTTCGCACATACTGCGCGGGAACCTCTCTGCTTCGGCCTGCGGTGAAGCGTGATTGATGGATTTTGTCATGAATTCCGGCTGAGATTAATATAGTAGGAATGAGAGAAATCAGGACAGGGTTGTATGAGAAGAATTTCTGGGTTGATGCTGGGCTGCATCTTGTGGATGGCCGCTGTCTGCAGCGCAGGGGCTGCCGAGGTGCCACAGCCGGAGATTACGACGCCGTATGCGCTTGTGATGGAGGTGTCGACAGGGACGGTGCTGTACGAGAAGGATGCGGATGTCAGGCTGCATCCGGCAAGCGTGACCAAGATTATGACGGTGCTGCTGTGTTTTGAAGCATTGGAGCAGGGGAAGCTGACGCTCGATACAGAGGTCACGACAAGCGCATATGCGAAGTCAATGGGAGGGTCACAGGTTTTCCTTGAAGAAGGCGAGGTGCAGACGGCTGAGACGATGCTCAAATGCATCATCATCGCATCAGGCAACGATGCGGCTGTCGCGATGGCGGAGCAGGTCGGCGGCAGCGAGGAAGCGTTTGTCGCGATGATGAACGAGCGTGCTCAGCAGCTTGGTATGCAGAACACGCATTTTGTAGATTGCTGCGGCCTGACGGATTCCACGGACCATTATACGACGGCAAGGGATGTCGCGGTTATGTCGCGTGAGCTTCTGCTGCATTTTCCGCAGGTGGTCGAATATTCCGATATCTGGATGGAGGATATCACCCATGTGACGAACCGGGGCAGCAGTACCTTTACCCTGACGAATACGAATAAGCTGCTGCGAGGTTACGAGGGCTGCGACGGCCTGAAGACGGGCAGCACAAGTATCGCGAAATACTGCCTGAGCGCGACAGCCAGGCGCGGCGGGATCCGCCTTGTCGCGGCAGTGATGGCGGCTCCGGATTCGAAGACGCGCTTCGCGGAGGCCGGGACGCTCTTAAGCTACGGGTTTTCGCGGTGTACGTTATACCATGACGAGGAGATGGAGCCTCTCCCGCCGGTGGCGGTCGGCGGAGGCGTCGAGGATACGGTTCCGGTGCGTTATGAGGGTGAATTTTCATATCTGAGCACCGAAAATGAAGATTTCCAGGCGATTGAACGGCGGATCGAGTGGAATGAGGAGATCGAAGCTCCGCTGGAGAAGGGCCAGGAGATCGGTTCATATATTTATACGCTGAATGGCAGGGAGCTTGGGCGTGTCCCGATTGTCACAACGCGCAGTGTGGAGCGCGCGGGGTATTTTGACTGCCTGGACCGCGTCTGGGAGAGGTGGCTGCTGGTTTCTGCGTAGAAAAGAAAAAGGTTTCCACAGTGGAAGAATTATGCTAAGATATACAGAGATTTTCTGAAAGGACGAGACAGGGCCATGCCAAAGTTCAAGGTGACTCATTACAGGGTGCATACAGGGGAAGGCAGACGGGGGCCGGAGCGGCCGTTTTCCGCCGTATTGCTGTGCGACCTCCACAATATGAGCTACGGGGAGAACAACAGTGAGCTGCTCGCTCAGATACGCAATGAGGATCCGGCGGTTGTGTTTGCCGCGGGCGACCTGCTGACATCGACGAAGGTGCCGCAGATGGATGCAGCGTTGTCTCTCCTGGATGAGCTGACGAAAAAATATCCTGTATACTATGCGAATGGCAATCATGAGCACCGGATGAAGCTGGATCCGGATTATTATGCGGATTCGTATGAGCGGTATGCAACGATGATCAGGAGCTTCGGCGTCCACCTGCTCGAGAATACGTGCAGCCATCTGACCGTCGAACGGCTTGACCTGACGGTCTGGGGGCTGGAGCTTCCGAAGTCTTACTTCAGGCGCAGAGGGAGCAGGGAGCCGGGCGTGGCTGAGATCGAGACCCTGCTGGGGCCGAGGCCGGAGGACGGCAGCTTTCATGTGCTGCTGGCCCATCATCCGGGCTACTTTTCCTCTTATGCAGGCTGGGGAGCCGACCTGACCCTTTCGGGCCATCTGCATGGAGGGGTTGTGCGGCTGCCGTATTTCGGGGGAGTCATCAGTCCGCAGATGCGGCTTTTCCCACGCTATGACCGCGGGCTCTACACTTTGGACGGGAAGAAGCTGGTGGTCAGTGCCGGGCTGGGCAGCCATACGGTCAACCTGCGCATTAACAATCCGCCGGAGCTGGTGGTGATTGATTTTATCCGGTAGGATTCTG
>CAYRKA010000012.1:18832-31364 GCA_964424785.1 uncultured Lachnospiraceae bacterium
TGCACCTGATCGAGAAAAACAAAGTGAATATTTATGATATCCCGATCGCCGAGATCACGGACCAGTATCTGGAATACGTCAGGCAGATGGAGAGCCAGACACTTGAGGTGATGAGTGAATTTCTGGTCATGGCCGCGACACTGCTCGACATCAAGTCCCGGATGCTGCTGCCGCCTGAGGTGGACGAGGAGGGCGTGGAGATCGACCCGCGTGAGGAGCTGGTCCAGAAGCTGCTCGAATACAAGATTTTCAAATATATGTCGTATGAGCTGCGAGAGCGCGAGGAGGATGCGGCTTTCCATCTGTACAGGAAGCCGATGGTTCCGGATGAGGTGAAGTCGTGGCGCGAGCCGGTCGATGTGGAGAAGCTGCTTGACGGCGTGACGCTTGCGAGGCTTCATTCCGTTTTCCAGGATGTCATGAAACGCACGGAGGACCGTGTCGACCCGATCCGCAGTCAGTTCGGCAGCCTGAAAAAAGAGGAGGTCGACCTTGGCGCGACGATGCACTTTGTGGAGCAATACATTGTTGAAAAGAAGACCTGTATGTTCCGTGAGCTGCTCAAGCTGAGGCGCGGCAGGGCCTACAAGATTGTCACATTCCTGACGCTCCTGGAGCTGATGAAGGAGGGGCGCGTGGAGGTAGAGCAGCCGGAGACGTTCGCCGACATCAAAATAACGTGTACGGGTAAGGCGGCTGACCTTGCGGAGCAGGATTCTTTTGCGCCGCAGGAAACTGAGGATTACGACTGATTATGGGGAATGAGATGGATAGAAGGAAAGCTGAAGCTGCGATCGAGGCGATTCTCTTTGCCATGGGGGATTCCGTGGAGACAGAGAAGATAGCTGCTGCGATCGGGCAGGATAAAGAGACGACAAGGAAACTGATCTATGGGATGATGGACCGCTACCGCGAGGAAGACCGCGGGATCCAGATCATGGAGCTCGACGGCTCGTTCCAGCTCTGTACGAAGAGCGAGATGTATGAATACCTGATCCGTATCGCAAAACAGCCGAGGAAGCTGGTGCTGACCGATGTTGTGCTGGAGACACTCTCGATCATTGCCTACAAGCAGCCGGTCACGCGTCTCGAGATCGAGAAGATCCGAGGCGTCAAGTGTGACCATGCAGTCAACAAGCTGATCGAGTACAACCTGGTCCGGGAGCTCGGACGCCTCGATGCTCCGGGGCGGCCGCTGCTGTTTGGCACGACAGAGGATTTCCTGCGCCATTTCGGTCTCCATTCGCTCGAGGATCTGCCGGAGATGAATCCGATACAGGTCGAGGATTTCAAGGCCGAGGCGGAGGAGGAGATCCAGATGAAGCTGGAGGTGTAGGCTGCGCAGATTCCTGCGGATCGCGTGCCGGGCCGCCATATGCCGGATCGATCAGACGTGAGATGACTTCCGCCTCTACAGGCGGTGAGTGACAAGTCCGTATCAGAGGGAGTCCAATCTCCCGTCAGGAGGTAGTCCATGCGTAGATCTGCAATGCGCCTGACTGTGTGCATTTTCACATTGTTGACATTTGTGTTTCCGTCTGCGGCGCAGGCGGAAGAGCCATTTACCCTGTACGCCCGCGGCGCCGTTTTGATGGACGGTGACAGCGGGCGTATTCTTTATGGAAAGGAAGCGGACGAGGAGCTGCCGATGGCGAGCACGACCAAGATCATGACGTGTATCGTTGCGCTCGAGGAGGCGGAGCCGGACACGGTCTGCACCGTATCGGCGAACGCAGCCGCGCAGCCGCAGGTGAAGCTTGGGATGGTGAAGGGCGATACCTTTTACCTGGAGGAGCTGCTGTACTCCCTGATGCTCGAATCCCACAACGATTCGGCGGTCTGCATTGCGGAGACCGTTGGGGGCAGTGTCCCGGGTTTTGCCGAAAGGATGAACGCGAAGGCGCGGGAGATCGGCTGTACGCAGACGCACTACATCACGCCGAACGGTCTGGATGCAGAGGATGAAGGCGGCAGCCACCGCACGACCGCCCGCGAGCTGGCGCTCGTGATGCGCTACTGCCTGACGCAGTCCCCGGAATCGGATGAATTCTTGAAAATTACGGGCACTATGTCCCACACAGTCACAAACATGGAAGGCACCAGAAGCTACGGCTGCACAAACCACAACGCCCTGCTCACAATCCTGTCAGGCGCTGTTTCCGGGAAGACCGGCTTCACAGGAAAAGCAGGCTACTGCTACGTCGGAGCCGTGGAGGAGGGAGACCGCCTGTTTATTGTATCGCTGCTCGCCTGTGGCTGGCCAGGCCACAAGGGCTACAAGTGGATCGACACGAAAAAGCTGGTTGCCTACGGAAAAGAAAATTTTGAGAAGCGCATCATCGCGGCTGAGATTGTCCCCACCGCGGATATCCCCGTTGCAGATGGGCAGAAGGACACGGTACGCACGCAGGCAGTACAGGGGCCGGGAATCCCGATGCTGCTGCGCCGCGGCGAGCAGGCCGAATACAGGGTTGAGCTGCTCCCGTTCCTGACGGCTCCTGTCCAAAAAGGGGCCCTGGTTGGGACAGTCCGCTGGTATGTAGACGGCGCCGAATATGCGAGTTCTCCTGTCCTGACAGCCGGCTCCGTCCCTGCCCGCAGCTACTGGTCGTGCCTGCGGGAGGTCCTGGAGCGCTTTGCCGTTGTGTGAAAAATGTGACAAAAATGCTTGCAATTTTTTGGCAAACACGCTACTATATACTAGGCAGAAATTGGATTAACATTAACAATAAACAATGGAGGGCTGAGGAATGAGTAATACAGCACAAAGCTTTGCAGGCAAAAGAATCGCTTCTTTGCTTGATGAGAACAGTTTTGTTGAAATCGGCGGACACATTACTGCCAGGAATACTGATTTCAATATGCAGCAGACAGAGACACCAGGAGATGGCGTTGTAACCGGTTACGGGGTGATTGACGGTCATCTGGTGTACGTATACAGCCAGGACGCGTCAGTACTGGGCGGTACCATTGGAGAGATGCATGCGAAGAAGATTACACATCTTTATGATATGGCTATGAACATGGGCGCTCCGGTGATCGGGCTTCTGGACTGTGCAGGCCTGAGGCTTCAGGAAGCCACGGATGCACTGAACGCGTTCGGTGAGATTTATATGAAGCAGACTCTTGCATCGGGCGTGATCCCGCAGATCACGGCAGTGTTCGGCAGATGCGGCGGCGGGCTTGCGCTCGTACCGGGACTGGCGGACTTTATATTTATGGAGGGGGAAAAAGCAGAGCTTTTTGTCAATTCCCCGAATGCGCTTGACGGCAATACGAAGGAGAAGTGCGACACGGCCTCTGCCGGGTTCCAGAGCGAGGAGACAGGGCTTGTCGATTTCGTTGGGACCCAGGAGGAGATCTTCGGGCAGATCCGCGAGCTTGTCTGCATGCTGCCGGCCAATAATGAAGATGACCTGTCCGATGAGGATTGCACGGACGACCTGAACCGCGTATGTACAGACCTGGCAAATGCGGCCGGTGATACGTCGATCCTGCTGTCCGATATCGCGGATGACAATCGGTTCGTCGAGGTCAGGGCGGCCTATGCGCCGGATATGGTGACAGGCTTCCTGCGCCTGAACGGCACGACGGTGGGCGCTGTCGCGAACCGCACAGAGAAGTACGACGATGAGGGCAATCTGGCTGAGTCCTATGACTGTGTGCTGAGCGCAAGAGGCGCACAGAAGGCTGCTGAGTTCGTGAATTTCTGCGACGCGTTCGAGATCCCGGTGCTGACCCTGACGAATGTGGCAGGCTTCAAGGCATGCAAGTGCTCCGAGAAGCTCATGGCGAAGGCCGCATCGAAGCTGACATATGCATTCGCGAACGCTACAGTCCCGAAGGTCAACGTGATCATTGGCAAGGCATTCGGCAGCGCATACATCGCGATGAACAGCAAGGCGATCGGCGCGGACATGACGTTTGCATGGAGCCAGGCGCAGATCGGCATGATGGATCCGCAGCTCGCCGCCAAGATCATGTATGCGGACGCTGATGTGAAGGTAATAAATGAGAAGGCAGCAGAATACGCAGCGCTTCAGTCGAGCGCGCTCTCAGCGGCGAAGCGCGGCTATGTAGATAATATGATCAAGGCAGAGGACACCAGGAAATATGTGATCGGCGCTTTCGAGATGTTATTCACAAAGAGAGAGGAACGCCCGTCCAAAAAGCACGGAACAGTTTAAGCGAGGTGAATCACATGAAGCGTAGATTAAGTGCAGTATTGCTCGCGCTCGGGCTTGGTGTGTCTGCTTTCTCTATGGGCGTATATGCGGAGGAGACAGAGACGCAGGCGGCGGAGCAGGTAACAGAGCCGGTAGCAGAGGAAGCGCTCGAGGAGGCCGAATCCGAACTGGCGGAGATCGAGACGGAGACCGCGGCCCAAACAGAGGCAATGTCCCAGGAGGACCAGCTCAAGCAGCTTATGACGCAGTATCTGATGCAGATTGCGGCGTACACGGATGAGCAGCTTGACATGATGAAGGAGAGCGACGACGCGTCAACCGCGCTGATTGCGGCCAACTGGAGCTCCGTCAAGGAGGAGCTCGGCGCTTTTGTTGAAGTGACGGGTGCGGAGCTTTCCGAAGAGGGGACTTCGGTTGTCTGCCATGCGAAATATGAGAAGACAGGCGACAAGACGGATGTGGTGGTCACCTACAAGGTTGACCAGACGGCGCAGACCGTTTCATTTGAGTGGGATGTGCAGTATTCGATGGGCGTCCTGATGCAGCGTGCGGCCCTGAACACAGTGATGGGCATCGGGATTGTGTTTGTGACGCTGCTTTTCCTGAGCTGGCTGATCGGGCAGCTCCATATCATCCCGGATATGATTGAGAAGCGCACGAAGAAGGAAGCCCCGGCGCCTGCCCCGGCAGCTCCGGCAGCGGCTGCGGCGCCTGCCCCGGTGATCGAGGAAGAGGAACTTACGGATGACCTTGAGCTCGTGGCCGTGATCACGGCGGCGATCGCAGCATCCGCGAATACATCGAGCGACGGCTTTGTTGTCCGCTCCATCAAAAAATCAAATAAGAGAAACTGGCAGAGAGCCTGAGACGAGGAGGAAATCATCATGAAGAATTATACAATCACAGTAAACGGCAACGTATATGACGTTACAGTAGAAGAAGGCACAGGCGCAGCGGCTCCTGCCGCGGCACCGAAGGCAGCCCCCAAGGCAGCGCCGAAAGCAGCCCCGGCAGCACCGAAGGCAGCGGCCCCGGCGGCAGCTTCAGGAGCAGGCGCTGTCAAGGTGACGGCATCTGTGCCGGGCAAGGTATTCAAGGTAGAGGCAAGCGTAGGGCAGGCAGTCAAGGCCGGTGATGCGATCGTTGTCCTCGAGGCAATGAAGATGGAGATACCGGTGGTTGCCCCGCAGGACGGCACGGTTGCGAGCATCGATGTAGCTGCAGGCCAGGCTGTTGAGTCCGGTGACGTTCTCGCATCCCTGAACTGATCAGGACAGTCACAATGTGTACTGACAGATTTTGTCTGAGAATACGAACTGGGAGGTAATAAAATGTCTTACATTACAAATACGCTGCTCAACCTGCTGGATCAGACGGCGTTCCTGAATCTGACATGGGGCAACTATGTCATGATTGCAGTGGCGTGTGTATTCCTGTATCTGGCGATTAAGCATGGATTTGAACCTCTGCTGCTCGTCCCGATTGCTTTTGGTATGCTGCTCGTGAATATCTATCCGGATATCATGGCGCAGCCGTACACCGATGCGAACGGTATTGAGCACGCAGGCGGACTTCTTCATTATTTCTATCTGATGGATGAGTGGAGTATCCTTCCGTCGCTGATCTTCATGGGAGTCGGGGCGATGACAGATTTCGGCCCGCTGATTGCGAACCCGAGGAGCTTCCTGCTCGGCGCAGCGGCACAGCTTGGCATCTATGTCGCTTATTTCCTTGCGATCCTGCTTGGCTTTAACGGCAAGGCAGCTGCGGCCATTTCCATCATCGGAGGAGCTGACGGCCCGACTTCGATTTTCCTCGCAGGTAAGCTTGGCCAGACGACCCTGATGGGGCCGATCGCCGTAGCCGCGTACTCCTATATGTCGCTTGTCCCGATCATCCAGCCGCCGATCATGAAGGCGCTGACGACTGAGGAGGAGCGCAAGATCAAGATGGAGCAGCTCCGTCCGGTATCCAAGCTTGAGAAGATCCTGTTCCCGATCATTATCACGATTGTTGTGTGTATGCTGCTTCCGTCCACAGCTCCGCTTGTCGGTATGCTGATGCTCGGCAACCTGTTCCGGGAGAGCGGCGTTGTCAAACAGCTCACAGAGACGGCCAGCAACGCTATGATGTACATCGTCGTTATCCTGCTTGGCACGTCCGTAGGAGCCACGACGAGCGCAGAGGCATTTCTGAACCTGAATACAATCAAGATCGTTGTCCTCGGCCTGGCAGCTTTCGCATTCGGTACGGCCGGCGGTGTCCTGCTCGGCAAGCTGATGTGCAAGCTTTCCGGAGGCAAGATCAATCCGCTGATCGGCTCTGCCGGCGTGTCCGCCGTCCCGATGGCGGCACGCGTATCGCAGAAGGTTGGCGCTGAGGCGGATCCGACGAATTTCCTGCTGATGCATGCGATGGGACCGAATGTGGCAGGCGTCATCGGTACGGCTGTAGCGGCAGGTACGTTCATGGCCATTTTCGGTGTCTGATGATCAACAAATACAGAGAAGATAGGAGGAAATCATGGCTGAACAAGTTAAAAAACCGATTAAAATTACTGAGACGATCCTGCGTGATGCACATCAGTCCCTGATTGCGACAAGAATGTCGACAGAGCAGATGCTTCCGATCGTCGATAAGCTCGATAAGGTTGGCTATCATTCCGTAGAGTGCTGGGGCGGCGCGACGTTTGATGCGTGCCTGCGTTTCCTGAAGGAGGATCCGTGGGATCGTCTGCGCAAGCTGCGCGACGGCTTCAAGAACACGAAGCTGCAGATGCTGTTCCGTGGGCAGAATATCCTCGGCTACCGTCCGTACGCAGATGATGTCGTAGAGTATTTTGTCCAGAAGTCTATCGCGAACGGTATTGATATTATCCGTATTTTCGACTGCATGAACGACCTGCGCAACCTGCAGACGGCGGTTACGGCGGCCAACAAGGAAAAAGGCCACGCACAGGTGGCGCTTTCCTATACGCTCGGCGATGCCTACACGCTTGAGTACTGGACAGACATCGCGAAGAGAATCGAGGATATGGGCGCCAACTCGATCTGCATCAAGGATATGGCAGGCCTGCTGCTTCCGTACAAGGCGACAGAGCTCGTCACAGCGCTGAAGGAGACAGTCAGCATCCCGATCCAGCTCCATACACACTATACCTCAGGCGTCGCTTCGATGACGTATCTGAAGGCTGTCGAGGCAGGCGTGGACGTGATCGATACGGCTATGTCTCCGTTCGCACTCGGCACATCACAGCCTGCGACAGAGGTGATGGTAGAGACCTTCAAGGGCACGCCGTACGATACGGGCTTCGATTCGAAGCTGCTCGACGAGATCGCCGACTACTTCCGCCCGCTGCGTGACGAGGCACTTGAGAGCGGCCTGCTGAACCCGAAGAACCTCGGCGTCAATATCAAGACGCTGCTGTACCAGGTTCCGGGCGGCATGCTGTCAAACCTGACCTCACAGCTGAAGGATCTCCATGCTGAGGATAAGTATTATGAGGTGCTTGAGGAGGTACCGCGTGTCCGCAAGGATCTCGGCGAGTGCCCGCTGGTCACCCCGTCCTCACAGATCGTAGGCACGCAGGCTGTCATGAACGTCATCCAGGGCGAGCGTTACAAGATGGTGCCGCAGCAGACGAAGGATGTGCTGTCCGGCAAATATGGCGCAACGGTGAAGCCGTTCAACCCGGAGGTACAGAAGAAGTGCATCGGCGACGCGGAAGTCATCACCTGCCGCCCGGCGGATCTGATCCCGGACGAGCTCGATACGCTGCGCGGCGAGATGGCACAGTGGTCGGAGCAGGAGGAGGATGTACTGTCCTACGCCCTGTTCCCGCAGGTAGCGACGGACTTCTTCAAGTACAGGCAGGCTCAGGAAAAGAAGGTGGATCCGACCGTGGCGGATAATGCGAACAAGGCATATCCGGTATGATGCCGGGGGCATTTTCATAAACGAAATCGAAAGAAACCGGCCAGGCCGCAGTTCTCAATCAGGGACTGCGGTCTGTTACTTTCCGTGCGCTAATCAGCTAAGCATATGCCAGGGGCGGCTCTTGACTTTTTTGGAAAAGCTTATCATAATGAGAATAATACTGCCGGAGCGGTGCGTCTCGGACGTGTCGCGTGGAAGATCCTGGGGGAGAGGGCGGTCTGCGGCTGAAAAGGCAGGTGTTCGGAGAAACATGAAGGGCTGGCAGATAATGAGAAGGGAGAGCCATGGACAGTCAGATCAAATCCTGTGATACACAAAAGAATACCTGCTATATTGTCGGGGCTGGGAGCTTTGACGGTATGGCGGTGCTGCCGCAGCCTGGCGATCTTGTGATTGCCGCGGACGGTGGGTACACGTATCTGAAGAAGCTTGGGATAGAGCCGGACGTGCTGCTCGGGGATTTCGATTCGTTGGCGCTTGTGCCGGAGCATGAGCATCTGGTCCGGCATTCTCCGGTCAAGGACGATACCGATATGGCGCTTGCGGTTGCGTATGCGGTGGAGCAGGGTTATCGGAGATTTCTCCTGTATGGGGGACTTGGCGGCCGCCTCGACCATACGATGGCGAACCTGCAGCTGCTGAACGGGATGTCTGCTCGCGGCCTGGAGGCATATCTGGTCGGCGAGGGGGATATCATCACTGCGATTACATCTGAGCGGATTTCTTTTGATGGCAGCGCACAGGGCACGATTTCCGTATTCTGTATGGGTCCGCCTGCTTCCGGCATCTGGGAGCGCGGTCTCAGATACAGCCTGGCAGACGCGGTGATGACATGCGACAGGACGCTTGGCGTGAGCAATGAGTTCACAGGACAGGAGAGCAGCATCGAGGTGCACTGTGGGACGCTGCTGATTCTGTGGGAGCGTGCTGTCGGTGTTCCGGCAGTCAGGCAGCTGTTCGCGGAAGCCGGCTCTGGCACAGACAGGAGAGCGTATGGGGCGGATACAGCTGATGCGCGTGCTCTTGTCAGCGAGCCGGGATGGGATACGATGCACAGACAGGAGAAGTAATATGGCTGCTGCCTGTGTTATGATCAGCGGCATAGCCGGAAAACGGATACACAGACAGGAGAAATAGTAGTGTGTTGCTGTCCGCAGTGTGGCCGGTGGGATTGCAGAAGGACAAGGCGCATTTACGAGGAGGATCGGGATGAGTAACGATACGGAAAGGAAAAGAGATTATGCTGGGTACCCGCCCGTTTATTGGATATGGCTTGCGGTAAGCGCTGCGTTTGTGCTGCTTTTTTCACTCAGGCCTGTCATTCTTCCGGGCGCTTCGGTTCCGGCGACCTTCGGCTTGCTTCTGCTTGGTCTTCTGGACCTGCGCTGCCTGCTGTGGCTGGCTGTGCCTGCGGAAGAAGGACGCGCAGGAAGGGAAACCGCAGCCAGGCAGCTGCTTTTGTACCTCGCCATGACGGCTGTGCTTGCCCTGTATTTGCTCAGTGATTTCAGGATGCCGCAGGGGATAACGGGAGATTCCATGTTCTGCGCTGCACTGATTGCGCTGCCCGGCTTTCCGAAAAATTATAGTAAACGACATAAATAATGTCGTTTACTATAATGGATGCACACGGCCGCATGAGGGAGACAGCCGCCTTTGGCGGCATATGGCTGGCGCAAAAGGAAACGACTAAAGTCGTTTCCTATAAATGAAAGAGAAAATGTATTCCGGCGTTACTGCTCACGCGGCCACTATCCCGCGACGTGTTTTCGCGCAGTATGCACGACAACCCCGAGGACTTTCAGGATAGCAACCGCCAATCAATCAAATCCCTTGTATATTTCCCCTTTTTCTATTAAAATATGGATGTGGCAATCTGGCAACTGGCAGGACAGGAAAGGATATTTTACAGTATGCAGAAAATCAGGAGGATTCATCGGAATCAGCTGTTTGTACCACTCGCGATTTTGCTTTTTACCATTCTTTTCACGGCGTCTCCCTGGACAGCCCGGGCGGCTGAGACGAAGATTAAGGGGATCGACGTTTCACGCTGGCAGGGCACGATCGACTGGAAACAGGTGAAGAAGGACGGCGTCGAGTTTGCCATGGTCGGGATCGGGAGATACCAGGACGGCGTCGGTACGCTGGATACGCAGTTTAAGACAAACATGAAAAACGCAATCGCCGAGGATATCAAAGTCGGCGTTTACCTGTATTCGCTGGCGACGACGACCGAGGAGGCGGAGGAAGAGGCGGAGTATGTGCTCGACCAGATCGACGGCTACCAGATCTCCTACCCTGTGGCATTTGATATGGAAGATGATATCCACCGCAAGCTGACGACGAAGCAGCGCACGGATATTACAATCGCGTTCCTCACAGTGATCGAGGAGGCCGGCTATTATCCGATGATCTATGCGAGCCAGAACTGGTTCGACATGAACATGGATCTTACCCGTCTGACAAAATATGACAAGTGGGTGGCATGCTGGACGACTGCGCTTACGTTCAAGCCGACCTCGATGTGGCAGTACAGTTCGACCGGGAAGGTGAAGGGGATTAATACCTCGGTAGATCTTGACTACAGTTATAAGGATTACGCTTCCATCATCACACCGCGCACGAAGGCCGCATACCGCCGGCCGCGCATCGGATGGAAGACGGATGGCACGCATTACTGGTATATCCAGGAGGACGGATCAAAGGCTGTGAGTACGTTCCTTACAGCAGGCAGCAAGACGTACTATGTAAACAGCAAGGGATACCGCGTAACGGGCTGGAAGAAGATCGGCGGGAAGTACTATTATTTTGCCAAAAAGAGCGGCGTGATGAAAACAGGCTGGCTGACCATCGGAAGCAAAACATATTATCTGAGGAAGAAAACCGGAGTGCGGAAGACAGGCTGGCTGACGATAGGTTCCAACAAGTATTACCTGGATAAAAACGGCGTGCTCCAGAAGGGCTGGCTGACTGTGAAGAAGAAAACCTACTTCATGCGCACCAGCACGGGGAAGATGTACACGGGCTGGCTGACACTGGGCGGCAAGACATACTATTTTGCGAAAAAGACCGGCGTGATGCGCACGGGCTGGCTGACGCTCAATGGCAAGAAATATTATTTTGACAGCAAGGGCGTGCTCGTGCACGGCTGGCGGAAGATCGGCTCGTACTGGTACTATTTCGGGCCGAAGGAAGGCGTGATGCAGAAGAATCTGACGGTCGACGGGTATCATCTCGGGGCAAACGGACGCTGTACGAACCGATGACGGCGGACCTGTCATTTACCCGGCCTGAAGGCACGAAAATTTACGTTGCGTTTCGGGATGCCGCGTGCTATACTTTAAAAATGGCAAAAAAACAAACTTTTTCATAGAAATGAGGAGAAAATCATATGGGCAAGAAGACTACTGTTCTGATGATCCTGGATGGCTACGGACTGAATGAGAAGACGGAGGGCAATGCGATTGCGCAGGCGAAGACGCCGGTGATGGACAGGCTGATGGGGGAGTGCCCGTTCGTGAAGGGCAACGCGAGCGGTCTTGCAGTCGGCCTGCCGGATGGCCAGATGGGCAATTCCGAGGTGGGGCACCTGAATATGGGCGCCGGCCGTATCGTCTATCAGGATCTGACCAGAATCACGAAGGAGATTCAGGACGGCGTATTTTTTGAAAATAAAGAGCTGAAGAGGGCGATGGAGAACGCGAAGGAGCACAATTCCAGCCTGCATATGTACGGGCTGCTCTCGGACGGCGGCGTGCACAGCCACAACACTCACGTGTACGCCCTGCTTGAGATGGCGAAGCGTTACGGCCTTGAGAAGGTATACGTACACTGCTTCCTCGACGGACGTGATACGCCGCCGATGTCAGGCAAGGATTACGTACAGGAGCTGACGGACAAGATGCAGGAGATCGGCGTCGGTGAGATTGCGACGGTGATGGGACGTTACTATGCGATGGACCGGGACAACCGCTGGGACAGAGTGGAAAAGGCATACCGCGCGCTGACGCTCGGCGAGGGCGAGACAGCGCTTTCAGGCGTTGAGGCAGTCGCCCAGTCGTATGCGCATGAGGTGACGGATGAGTTTGTGCTGCCGACAGTCGTGATGAAGGACGGTGCGCCGACCGCCACGATCCAGGACAACGATTCGGTCATTTTCTTCAATTTCCGCCCGGACCGTGCGAGGGAGATCACGCGCACGTTCTGCTGTGATGAGTTCACGGGCTTCGACCGCGGGTCGCGCAGGCAGGTTGTCTACGTGTGCTTCACAGAGTATGATGTGACGATCCCGAACAAGACAGTGGCTTTCCAGAAGGTATCGATCACAAATACATTCGGCGAGTTCCTTGCGGCGCACGATATGACACAGGCGCGCATCGCCGAGACGGAGAAGTACGCCCACGTGACAT
>CAYRKA010000013.1:0-30461 GCA_964424785.1 uncultured Lachnospiraceae bacterium
GTAAATTATCCGCAATTTTTCGTATCGAAATTCACTGTGAAAGGCGTGAACCACATGATAGAGAACCTGAGCGGCATCCATGAGACCGTCAATTTCCGGGCGAATACCCAGATCCGCCTGTACAATAATGATGAGGCCGAAAATTATCCGCCGCACTGGCATATCCCGTTCGAGCTGATCATGCCGACCGAGAACGTTTACCAGGTTCAGTGCGGGAACCACAGCTATACGCTGCGCGAAGGGGACATTATCATCATCTGCCCCGGCGTCATCCACCAGCTCACCGCCCCCGACCACGGCGTCCGCATCATCTTCCAGCCCGCGCTTACCCACATCGAGTCAAAGGAGCTCGACGTGCTGACTTCGATCATCTCCCCGGCGCTGCTGATCACGCCCGAAGACTATCCGCAGATACACGGACACATCCGGGAGCTGATGCTTGAGATCCGGGACATTTATTTTTCGTCGGCCCCCTATGGCGAAACGGCAATCTACGCGCGTTTCCTCGGGATCCTTGCCAGCGTCGGGCAGATGAGGGTCGAGACGGCGCAGCAGAATTTTGACGCCAGGAACAGCAAGCAGAAGGAATACATGGACAAGTTCCTCTTTGTCAGCAGCTATATCAACGAGCATTTCACCGAGGAGCTCACGCTCGAGCAGGTGGCGTCCCTCGTCGGGTTCAGCAAATATCACTTCACGCGGCTGTTCCGCCAGTATACGGGCACCTCGTTCTACAAATACCTGAACCAGAAACGCATCGCCCACGCGAAGAACCTGCTGCTCGACCCGGAGCTGCCGGTGATCGAGGTCGCGACGCGGTCAGGCTTCTCAAGCCTGTCGGCGTTCCTGCGGATGTTCAAGCTGAGTAATAACTGTACGCCGACGGAGTTCCGCAAGATCTACAATCTGCAATAATCAGCCTCGGTCCCATCAGTTGTAAATTCTCCGATACAGTTCATTCATCTTCGCGCGCTTCTCCTCATACTGCCCATGAAGCTCCAGACGCGGACGGTAGCAGTCCATCTTTGCGCCGCCGCGGATCCGCTCAAACGCAGCATCTATCGACGGATACACGCCAAGTCCCACAAGCGCGACCATCAGCGCCCCGAGCGCTGTCGACTCGCTGTCCTCCATGCGGTACAGTGGGATCCCATAAACATCAGACTGGAGCTGGTTGATCACGGCACTGTTTGTCAGGCCGCCGCTGATGTAGGCCTGCTCAATCCCGGCATAATCCCCGAACAGGCGGATATTATTCTGGAGCTCGAGGCAGATGCCCTCAAGAAGCCCCTTGAGCAGTTCCTTCCTGCCCGTCGCAAGCGAGATCTCGCCAAAAACAGCCCGCGCCTGCGGGTTCCACTCCGGCGTGCTGCGCCCCTGGAAATAAGGGAGCACAACCGGCTGCGCCGCAATGCCGTCGGCCGCTTCCAGGTCACGGTTGATCCTCGCATAGTCGACGCCACCGTCCCAGTCATAGAAATTCTGGCAGAACCAGTCAAATGCGGAGCAGCACGTCAGAACATTCGCCTCAACCATATAATGGCCGCTCACGGAGGAACAGTTGCAGATCAGGCGCGGTGAAAGATGATCCGGCACCTCGTCAAGCGCAGCCACCAGGAAACCGCCTGTCCCCGCTACAATCGACAGATTGCCTTCACGGAACGCGCCCTGGCCGATCGCCGCGCACTGCTGGTCACCGCCTGAGCTGATCACCGGGATGCCCGCGCGGAGCCCGGTACGCGCCGCAAACGGCTCTGCCACAGTCCCGCAGACACTGCCCGGCTCCTGCAGCCTGCAGAGCTGCTCCTCCTTAATCCCGAACAGCTCCAGCATCTGTGCGTCCCAGCGCCGCTCCCGCAGGTTCATCAGATGTGACCTGCTGCCGTATGTTGTATCCGTCACGTAATCCCCTGTCATATGATGCATGACATACTCGGGGATATTGACGAATTTGTACAGTTTCTCGCAGACCTCCGGGCAGTTGCGCACAATCCACGTCATCCTGCTCCCCGAAAAGACCGTATTGATCCTCGCGCCGCTCTTCTCAAAAACTAGGTCATTGTACGGCTCAAGCTCCTCACAGATCCCGGCATTCCTGCGGTCCTGCCACATGATCGTGTCCATCAGCGGCACTCCGTCCGCATCCAGCGGCAGAATCGCAGACCGCTGCGCCGTCACAGCCACCGCATCAATCGTCTCTCCCTGCGCCGCAGCCGCCTGCACGGAAGCGGACACAATCCGCTCCGCCGACCCCGTCCAGTCCTCCGGGCTCTGCTCGATCCTGCCGTCCGCGTACTTCGTCGGCTGGTACTTTACCTGCTGCACATCAAGCTTCCTGCCGTCCCCGGCAAAAAGAATGCCACGCATACTCGATGTCCCAATGTCAATAATTAATGTGTTCATATCATCCCTCTCCTGCAGAATTGTATGATTTGAAACAACCTCAACTTCATATGCAGCAGGCTCTTTGTCCCCATGCCATATCAGAGCTTCACATCCGCCGGATATCGATCCCCGGTTATTTCTCCTGGATCTCCAGGATATCCATCGGACATGCCTTCGCACAGATGCCACACGCAATGCACTTGGATGAAACCGGGGAGGCCTCAGCCTTCACCATCACGTGCATCGGACAGACCTCAACGCACTCGCCGCAGCCTGTACAGAGCTTCTTATTGATCATATATACGCCCTTTGCGTTCTGCTTGATCGCGCCCTGCTTGCAGGTGCGCGCACACTTACCGCACTGGATACAGGTATTCACCTTCGGATTGCCGTCCTTGCCTTTCACGATCTGGATGCAGGACTTACCCGGATCGAACTCCTTATAAAACGCTTCCGAACACGCCCTCACGCACGAAAGGCAGGCCATACAGGCCGTCTTATCTGTAACTACAAGTTTTTTCATCAGATTTATCCTCCTGTTTTTTACAGTTTCTATAACTGTTCAGTACCTAAGCAGTTACCAGTTTACCATTTTCGTGCGTGAAGTACAAGTGCCGGGATAAAATAAAAGTACCCGCTCACGCATGAACCTGAAAAGAGATCATGGTGTGAGCGGGCATATACTCCGATAATGCCGACAGATCAATTCGTCTCCAGCCCGTATGCCACGAGCGCATCCCCCTCAAGGACAGACATTCCGCCCGTATAATAAATGACGGTCCCGTCCGCCGCCGCGCGGTACTCCCGGATCGTATTCCCAAAGAAATCCCCAAGCCTGCCGAGCAGCTCTCCCTTTTTGACAGGCTGGTTTACCTGCACAGCCGGATACCAGACGCCGCGTATATCCGCCTCCAGGTATTCCGAGCGGAGATAAATCTTCTTCGGCGTCGGCTGATGCGGATGCTCCAGCGGATACATCCCGAAATGATCCATCAGCAGCTCAACCGACTCCCTGTGCCCCTTTATCCATTCTTCCTTTACAAAAGCGCCGTAGCCCCGCTCCAGGATCAGCCCCGGGATGTCCATATGGTTCGCCGCGTAGCCGTATTCGCCGACGGAATTGGACGAAGCCAGCAGATAGCGTGTGTTCAGCGCTTTTGCCGCCGAGAGGGCACAGTCTGTCACCTTCTCCGCCCTCGGATAGAAAATGCAGGGCTCCAGTATCTCCGAAATCCCGCCTCCATGCAGATCCGCGATGAAATCAACCTGCGGGAAAACCTCTTTCACGAACCACGCTGCGATCTGTTGTCCGATCGTCCCGTCTGCCCTGCCCGGATAATCCGCGTTCAGGTTCACATGGTCCTCCGGGATGAACCTTGGGTACTGCTGCCAGAAGCCGCTCGTATTCACACAGTGTATCAGGATCAGGTTGCCCTTCAGCTTCGCCGGGTCGACCGCCGCGGCGAGCTCCGTGACCGCGGCGGTTCCATTGTACTCCGCCGCATGGATCTGCGCCGTCACGAGCAGCGTCATGCCCTCCTGCGCGCCGCATATCAGTGTCGCAGGGATTTCATACTGCCTGCCGTTCGGGTGCAGGATCACCTGGCGCTTTTCCTGGCGGCCCAGCTCCTGCCCGCATATGTTCCACATATCTTCCTCCTTCTCCCCGGCTGTACACCAGATTCTAATCTGCGCCCGCTCCTCAGCGGATCCCTGGACTACACCTCTGAAACAGTGTACTTTCCGCCGATTCTGTCTTCCTGATCTAAAGTTCCGGCCTGCTATCTCTCCGCGAACTCCCGAAAGGCGGCGAAGTCCGCCTCTGGATTGAACTCCTTCAGCACCGACATAATATCCGTCGCACTGTAGGTGTTTTCAAACAGCCCTGTCGACAGTGCGTACTGGTCATTGAATTCTTCCACGCCTGACGCGGTCCAGAAGGTCTGCTCCAGGCGGAACGCCTCGCCATTGTCCCTGAATTCCTCTGCGTTCCCGGAATATGCATTGCAGATCGCCGCAAATGCCGGGGCCACGCACGCGCCGTACCTTCCGACCAGATAGTCGAGCTCCTGCTCGCCGCCGCTTTCCGTACCGTTGAAATAGTCATACGCCTCCTCGGTAAAGCAGTCGACAGAGCCGACGCGGATATTGATGCCGGACGCCTGCTCCGCCTCCCGGATCGCATCCATCTGGGAATTGACCGCCATCGTGCTCATGACCGTATCAATGCTTCCGTCTGCGAGCAGCCCGGCAGTCTCCTCCTCAAGCGATCCCTGATACGGGAAGCCCGGCAAGATCACAATCTTCACACCGGCGTCATTTACCGCCTCTGTCACCTCAGCAGACTCCACGAGCTCCTCCGCAGGCGCCTCATAGGCCAGACCATACACCTTCGCCAGCTCCTCGAGCATCGCAAGACCCCGGATACGGTGCATCTCATTATCCATGCCGGCCCCGCCGGTGCAGATCAGGTAGCTGTGCTCCTTCGCGTCGTCACCTGACGCGAAGAAATCCGCCATCCCGATCCCTGCCTGTTCCTCGCTCTCATCCGAAGCTCCGATCGTCCCCAGGAAATACGGATTGTCCTTTAACCGGTCAAACACCTCATCGCTCAGGCTGGAGGAGCCGAATACATAATACATCTCATATTCCTGCACAAGAGCCATCGCAGCCTCACGGTCCACGGACTGCGACGAAATGATCCCGCGGATGCCACGCTCATGCAGCTCGTCGATAAAGCTTTTTTCCTCCTCCCACGTCGTGATCGCGCCGGAATAGATAAATTCCGCATCGAATGCCTCCCCGAGATAATTCTCATAGTAGAAGCGGAAGGCGCGTGTCTGCGCGTCATCCGGGTTGTATACCGCTACTCCGATCGTAATCCCCTGCTTCATATCATCGGTGACAGCCGCATCCCCTTCTGATGCCGCAGCCGCCATCCCGATACAGAAAGCCATAACAAGGGCACATACAAATGCCGTCCTTTTCTTCATGCTCCCTACCTCTTTCTAAGCCTGCCCGTAGCTGCCCTTTCCCTTTACAGCTACGGTACAAAATCATTATAAACCCCATGCGCCTTGGGCGTACCACTGCGCATGAAAGCCCACGGATTGCTCCGTTGCTTCGCAACTCTCGCAATCCTACCCGTATTCGCAATCCGGGCTACCGCCCTACTTGCTCATACGGGTTAGCGTCTCTGATGCCCGGCCAGATGGCCGCACAAGTGCGCTCATCTGTCTGGGCACTGAGACTGGGCTTTCATAGTAAATAAGTGGCACGCAACCTGATGGCCGCTGCCGACAGGAGCCAGCTTCGGTTTCTCTTTCCTGCACTGCTCCATGCACCTGTCGCAGCGGTTCTGGAACGGGCATCCCGGCGGCACGTCCACCGGGCTTGGGGCCTCGCTCTCTATACTCTCAATCTTTTTCGTGAAATCCATCCTCGTAGAAAAGATCGCCCCGAGCATTGCCTGCGTATACGGATGCATCGCGTTCGTCCCAACTTCGCTGCCCGGCAGCACCTCGACAATATTCCCGAGGTACATGACCGCCACCTGGTGCGCAAACGACTGCACCAGCGCCATGTCGTGACAGATAAAGACGAACGAAATCCCTTTCTCCTTCTGCAGCCTCACCAACAGCTCGATGATGTGGTCCTGCACCGACACGTCCAGCGCAGATGTCGCCTCATCGCATACAATGATCTCCGGCTCCAGCGCCAGTGCACGCGCGATCCCGACTCTCTGCCTCTGTCCGCCGCTCATATTGTGCGGATAACGGTAAATAAAATCCTCCGGCAGGCTGACCATCCGCAGCAGCTCCTTCGCCCTGGCCTCCTTCTCGGAGGGCCGGATCAGCCTGAAATTCAGCAGAGGCTCCGTGACGATATCAGCGATCTTCATCTTCGGGCTGAAGGCGGCCGACGGATCCTGGAAAACCATCTGGATTTTCCTGCGGTTCTGCCGCAGCTCCTCGCCCTTCAGCCTCGTGATATCCCGTCCCTCGTAGAGAATCTCGCCTTCGGTAGGCGGATACATCTGGACAAGCATTTTCACAAAGGTCGATTTCCCGCAGCCGCTCTCCCCGACGATGCCGAGCGTCTTCCCCTTATATACGTCCAGGTTCACATCATTACATGCCAGCAGCGTCCTTCCCTTTGAAGCAGGGAATTTTTTTGTCACATGCACGGCCTTCAGAATCGGCTCTTCAGACATAGCGTTTCCCTCCCATCTCCGGCACTGCGGCAAGCAGTCCCCTTGTGTAGTCATTTCCTGCGTGATGCATGACCTCCTCGCGCGTACCACGGTCAACGACCCTGCCGTACTGCATGACGATCAGCTGATCCGCCATATAGGCCGCCACGCCGATATTGTGTGTCACAATGACAATCGATGTATTGTATTTCTCCCGCAGCTCCATGAACTGGCGCACGATCTGTGCCTGCGTCGTCACGTCCAGCGCGCTCGTCGGTTCATCCGCCAGCAGGAGCTTCGGGGAGAACGTCATCGCCATCGCGATGCCGACTCTCTGCCGCATCCCGCCCGACAGCTGGAACGGGTAGCTGCGCATAATATTCTCACCGTCCGGCAGGCGCATATTCTCGAGCATTTCCACGCCCCTCGCGAACGCGGCTTTCTTTGACACCTTCTCATGCGTCCGGATGTATTCCACAAACTGGTCGCCGATCCGCCGGATCGGGTTGATCATCGCGCCGGAATCCTGGAAGATCATCGAGATCTCCGATCCCCTCAGCTTTCTCCACTGTTCCCGGTCCAGCCCCAGCAGGGAGCTGCCCTGGAATACGATATCACCCTGCTCTACCCGGCCGCCGCCCGGCAGGAGGCCCAGGACCGCCCGGATCACCGTCGTTTTGCCGCTGCCGCTCTCACCTACCACGCTGACGATCTCGCCCTCCTTCATGTCGAGCGAAAAGTGTTCGACCGTCGGCTTCGGATTTTTCCCGTATTTCACCGTAATATCTTTTACATTCAGCAAATCCATCCCAGGCCTCCTTACCTCTCGTCACGCGGATCCAGGACATCCCGCAGGCTGTCCCCGAGCAGATTGAATACCACAACCACAATCAGGATCGCAAGACCCGGGAAGATCATCAGCCATGGGGCTGCCTGCATATAGGCACGTCCCTCACTGAGCATCAGTCCCCACTCTGGCATCGGCGGCTGCGCCCCGAAGCCAAGGAAGGAAAGCCCGGCCAGCTCGAGCATCATACTGCCGATATCGGTCGCCGCCGTGATCACGAGCGTTGGCGTCACATTCGGGAACATATACCTGCGCAGGATATGCCCGGTCTTCGACCCTGTGATCCGGGCAGCCGCCACATAATCACAGTTCTTCATCTTGAGTACCAGGCTGCGCGCCAGGCGCGCATATTTCGTCCAGCTCACGACCGTGATCGCGATCACGGCATTGGTGATGCTCGCGCCAAGGATACCGGCGACGGCAATCGCCAGCACCATGCCCGGGAATGAGATCATCATATCCGCGACGCGCATAATCACGGCATCCACCCAGCCGCCAAAATATCCTGCAAGGATGCCGAGGATGCTCCCAAGCAGGAAAATGCAGACTACGAGCGTCAGGGATGCTGCCAGGGAAGCCCGGCTGCCGACAAGCACCCTCGAGAAAAGATCCCTGCCAAGCTTGTCCGTCCCGAACCAGTGCGCGCTGCCCGGCGGCTGAAGCGCATCGGTCAGGATCGCCTCCTCTGGATTATATGGCACAATCCAGGGCGACAGCACCGCGACTACAACAATGAGCACAGCCAGCGCCGCGAAAACCACAAAAGCCTTGTTTTTTCTGATAAATTCCATTTTTCCTGACATATCGCTCACCTCTTTTCCCTGATTCTCGGATCCAGGAAGTCATAAGAGATGTCTACCACCAGATTGACCACCATGTAAATCAGTGCAATCCAGAGCACATACCCCTGAATCAGCGGATAATCCATCGAATTGATGGCGGTAATCGCCAGGTTGCCAAGGCCCGGATAGGAGAAAATCACCTCGACGACCGCCGTGCCTCCCAGGAGCGAACCCAGCGACAGCCCCAGCATCGTCACCAGAGGCAGCAGGGAATTCGGGAACACATGGCGCCACAGGATCACGCTCTCCTTTACCCCGCGCGCCCTTGCGCCGATCACATAATCCTGCCCAAGCTCCTCGAGCACAGCCGTGCGCACCTGCCTTGTATACTTCGCGGACATCGCAAAGGCAAGCGTCACAGCGGGCAGGATCAGCCTGTTGAAGCCCTGGCCTGCCGACACGACAGGCACGAGCTTGAGCTGCATCGCTACCACATACAGCAGCAGCAGCCCCACCCAGAAGTTTGGCATCGACACGCCGAAAAAGGTACAGCCGCGTACGATATAGTCGATCGGCTTCCCTTTATATACGGCGGACAGCATCCCAAACGGCACCGCCACCACAAGCATCAGCACAAGCGATGTGACGGACAGCTTCAGCGTGGGCAGCAGCCGCATTGAGAGCAGCTGGACTACCGGCTTCCTCAGGGAATAGGAGGTCCCGAAATCACCCTTCAGGCAGCCGGAAAGCCAGTTCCAGTACTGTACCAGGAAGGGCTTGTTCAGGCCCATTTCCTCCCTTGTCTGTTCCAGCACTGCTTCACTGGGAATATTGCCGTTGGCTGAATACATCGATCTCACCGGGTCTCCGGGCGCCAGATAAGTCAGCGCGAAAGTCAGGAAGCTGATGCCGACCAGCACGATCAGGATCTGGAGCAGCCGCCTCCCAAGTTGTTTCATATTCATAATCAGCCTCCTGTATTTCAGTCTGAGCTTCAGGCTCTTATTCAGCCGGTTTGATTGCAGTGCTCAGCCAATAATAGTCAAAGGTGGACATATCGGCTCCCTGCACCTTGGATGCGTTGCTGATCATGGTTGACTTGTAATAGCCGTGCACAAGGCAAGCTGCATCGTCCACGAGGATCTGTTCCATCTGGCCAACCAGGCTGTTCCTTTCCTCAACATCCAGGGACGCGGTGAACTGGTCATACAGTGCGTCATACTCGTCATTCTCATAGCCATGCGTATAGTTGGTGGCTTCCTCGTTCGTCCCGTCGTAGAGGTTGCTGCCGTCCTCGCCGCCGTACCAGTTCAGCAGATAGGTGGTCGGATCGCCGGTCAGGATGGTGGACCAGTTCTGGTTCAGGAGATCGTACTCGCCGGACTGCATCAGCATCCAGTTCGTATCACTGTCCGTGCTGTTGATGGAGCAGCCGATGCCGATCGCTGCGAGCTGTACCTGGATCGCCTCCGCGAAGTCGTTCAGGCGACGGTTCTTGTATGTGACAAAATTCAGGTTGATATTCTCGCCGTCCAGCTCGCGGATCCCGTCTCCGTCCGAATCGACGATCCCCGCCCCGTCCAGCAGGGCAACCGCTCCGGCCTGGTCGTACGCATAGGGATTCTCCATCTCCCCGTAGCCAAGCCCCTCTGGGATCACGCCCGGGCCGTACGTGTACATACCGCCGACCGTCACATCACACAGCGTCGGGCCGTCGATCGCCATAAAGACTGCTTTCCTCAGGTCGTCATTGCCCAGCACACCGCTGAAATTCACCCATGCGAAGCCGGTGCGGACACCGTCGATCATGGATACATAGTAGCTGTCATCGCTCCCGAGCGCCTCCAGGTCCTGATCCGTCGTGACATTCTCGGTCAGGTCGATATCGCCGCTCTGCAGCGCCATCGCCTTGGTCGTGTCATCCTCCATGTGAAGCACGGTAACGCCGTCAAACGGCACTTCTTCCTTCCAGTAATATTCATTCGCAACGAGCTCTCCGTTCTTGCTCAGTTCGTCGAAGTAGCTGACTGCATACGGGCCGGTAGCGATAATGTCCGCGCCGTAGCCGCCCGCGTGGTTGCTGTCGTCCAGATCTCCGTCCACATCAATAATCGAATAGAACGGGAAGCACAGGATCGCGGTCAGGTCCGGATATGCCCTGTTCGTCACGATCGTGACCGTATTTGCATCCACATCCGCCGTGATGCTGTTCATGTCAATGTACTGGCTCGGCGTAGAGCTGTACTCCTCACCCTTGCAGACGGTAAACAGGCGGTTCAGGGAATCCGCAGCCGCCTGTGCATCGCATACATCCCCGTTTGAGAACTGCACTCCGTCGCGGATATGGAAGGTCCACGTCATATGGTCATCTGATACCTCATAGGTATCGCAAAGCAGCGGCTCCACGCTGGCATCGTTATTGAACTTGAACAGGCACTCCGTAATGCCGAGGCGGCAGCCCGTCCATGCGGCATTCTGATAATAAGCCGGGTCAAACGAGGTCGAGTACACATAGCATCCGAAATTCAGGTGCGCATCTCCCGCTGCCGACAGGTTCGCCGGGACTGCACCGGCAAGCAGCGCCGCAGAAAGCCCCGCGGCAAACATTCTGTTCATTTTCTTCATTTGAATAATCCTCCATTCTGAGACTGTAAATGATTGTTTTTTCATGGAACAAAAAAGGTGCCCATGGTGGACACCTCAATGATGCAGCGGGCACAGTCTCCCCACCGCTGCATAAAAATAAAGCTTTTCTTATCCACCGTAAGAATCACTCTTCCGCCAACACAGGCAGGTCTCCTGACTAAAGATCAACGCCTCCGCCTGCCTTCTCGCTCACGCAATGGCATATCAGGCGGAAACTCCCTCTCACAGTGACGGGATCGTACCGGATTCGCACCGGTTTCCCTTTTGATCCCAGATTAGTGGGAACCTGTATTGTTCTATTGATTAAAATATCTAACAGGGAAAAGTATAGCACCAAAAAAAGACATTGTCTACAAAAAATTTGGTAATGTTACATATGCCGGCGAAACAGTCCGGCCCTTTTTTGCTGAAAGACCTGATTGACAAACCTCTTTTACAGGATTATACTGAAAACAATCCACCACGAATCTATAAAATATCTAAAGGATCATCGTATTCTGCGATGATTATTTTTCATGTAAACTTACCAATATAACAGGAACCTTTCCGCCGGAGATGGCGGGGGAAATGATAGCTTACAAACGAGGGAAAACATATGAATAATAAAGAAGAACACCATCACGATCATGGCGACCCCTGCGGCTGCGGGCACGACCATGGCCACGAGGAGCACCACCACACGCCCGGCCATCCGGACGACTGCGGCTGCGAACTGTGCAATCCGCACGCCGATTACTGTGATGTATGCGGACGCAGCCTGAACGAATGCACCTGCCATATGCCGGATGAAGACATGGAAAAGCGGGTGTATATCCTGGAAAATCTCGGCTGTGCAAACTGCGCGGCGAAAATGGAGAAGAAGATCAAAGAGCTGCCCGGCGTCGCCTATGCGACGATCACCTATACCACGAAGCAGCTCCGGCTCTCGGCAGATAACCACGAGGCGCTGCTGCCGCAGATCCAGGCCATCTGCTCCTCGATCGAATCCGAGGTAAAGGTGGTGCCGCGCAGCGGCCGTCTGCCGGGCGCTGCCGTGACACGCACGTATATCATCGACCATCTTGACTGTGCAAACTGCGCGGCAAAGATGGAGAAAAAAATCAATGAGCTTGACGGAGTCACGACTGCGACGATCACCTATGCTACCAGACAGCTCCGCGTGACTGCGCCGCATCCTGACCGCCTGCTCCCGCAGATACGGGAAATCTGCACCTCGATTGAGTCAGGCGTCACGATTACGCCGAAGGACAATACGCCCAGGAGCGCTGACACGCTCCCTGTGGAAGCCGGGCGCACCAATACAAAGCAGCTGTCCGACAATACAAAAACAATGATCACGATCGGAACCGGGGCAGTTCTGTTCCTCCTCGGGGAGATCCTCGAACACATGGGATGCGGGCTGCAGCTCACGCTTCCGATCAATATTATTGCATACATCATCCTCGGCGGAAGGATTGTCGTGACCGCAGCGAAAAATCTGCTCAAAGGACAGGTCTTTGACGAGAACTTCCTGATGAGCATCGCGACGCTCGGGGCATTTGCCATCCGCGAATATCCGGAAGCCGTGGGCGTCATGCTCTTCTACCGCATCGGCGAATTCTTTGAACACGTCGCCGTCGAAAAGAGCCGCACGCAGATCATGGACGCGGTGGATCTCCGCCCTGAAAATGTCAACCTGCTCGTCGGGGACGAAGTGCAGGTCATCCCCGCCGCCGAAGCGCAGGTCGGCGAAATCCTGCTCGTGCGCCCCGGCGACCGCATTCCTCTTGATGGCGTCATCGTCGAGGGGGAGAGCCGCATCGATACCTCCGCTGTTACGGGCGAGCCGGTCCCTGTCACCGCGAAGTACGGCGACGAGGTCATCTCCGGCTGCGTCAACACCTCCGGCCAGCTCAAAATCCGTGTCGAGAAGGTGCTCGAGGAATCCATGGTCACCCGCATTCTGGATTCCGTGGAAAACGCTGCGGCCAGCAAGCCGAAAATCGACCGTTTTATCACGCGCTTTGCGCGCGTTTACACTCCGTTCGTCGTCATCCTGTCCATCTGCACGGCCATCCTCCCGTCTCTCGTCACCGGGAACTGGGGGAAATGGGTTTATACGGCCTTGACCTTCCTGGTCATCAGCTGTCCGTGTGCGCTTGTCCTGAGTGTGCCGCTTGCATTCTTCTCCGGCATCGGAGCCGGCTCGAAGCGCGGTATTCTGTTCAAGGGCGGCATTGCGCTTGAGCAGCTGACCGGCGTCAATGCTGTCATCATGGACAAGACAGGCACCATCACAGAGGGCAATTTCAAAGTACAGGATGTCATAACGGCGGGGACACGCTCCGCGGATGAGCTGCTCGCACTTGCCGCTGGCTGTGAGCAGATTTCCACTCACCCGATCGCGGACAGCATCGTCAGCGCAGCAAAAGAAAAAGACCTGGCGCTGGCCAGGCCGGAAAAGCTCGAGGAAATCGCCGGGCACGGCATCCGCGGCGGGTTGAACGGCCATACGGTCCTCTGCGGCAACCGCAAGCTGATGGACAAGTACGGGATCGATCTTTCTTCCTATGAGAAGAAAGGATTCGGCAGCGAGGTGCTGATCGCCGTGGACGGAATCTATGAAGGCAACATCCTCATCTCCGATACCATCAAGGTGGATGCAAAGCCTGCCATCAGCGCCTTGCAGAAGCTCGGCGTCACGACCGCGATGCTGACCGGGGACGCCCAGGATTCCGCGGACGCGGTAGCCGAAGCGACCGGGATCGACGAAGTACACGCGAAGCTGCTGCCACAGGATAAGCTGACCGAGCTGACGCTCATCCGCAACAAATACGAATCCGTCATGTTTGTCGGCGACGGCATCAACGACGCGCCGGTGCTTGCCGGTGCTGACGTAGGGGCGGCGATGGGCAGCGGAGCGGACGCCGCAATCGAAGCGGCGGATGTCGTATTCATGAATTCCAACATGACGGCAATCCCGGACGCGATCCAGATCGCAAGAGCCACCAGCCGGATATCCTGGCAGAACGTCGTCTTTGCGCTTGTGGTCAAGGCGCTCGTCATGGTCCTCGGCCTGATGGGCTTCGCCTCCATGTGGATGGCTGTATTCGCGGACACCGGCGTCGCGATGCTCTGCGTGCTGAACTCCGTGAGGATTCTCTACAAGAGGAACTGACAGCCAATCCCATCACTGTCTGATATACAACATCTGAGGGAAAGCGGATCGGATAGGGGAGTTTACCGACCCTATCCGCCCGCGCCCTCCTCATCCTCCGAATTCACAGCCCATCTGCCACTGTCCACTGCAGCGCAAGTACAAGCTGAACCGTTCCCTCCGATTTACAAATAAATCTCGCAGTCATCCTCGACCTTCTTGCAGTTCTTCAGAACCTCCTTCATCACGCTCTTCGGATCCTGTCCGTCCTCGAACTCGACGATCATCTTTAGCATCATAAAATTCACCGTCGCATCCTTCACGCCTGCCGTCTTCTTCGCGGCCTCCTCCATCTTGTTTGCACAGTTTGCGCAGTCAACCTCGATCTTGTACGTCTTCTTCATAGTACGTGTCCTCCCATTGTTTTCTCATATTTTCATATGAACGATTATTCATATGTTTGTTTCCATTATATGCAGGACACGCACCTGTGTCAAGCGCATTTTGGCGCACCGTCTCAGTCCTTGAATGCCTCCAGGTCCTTGTTTTCCCCGGCCACGATCAGCACCATCCCCGGCTGCATCGGCTTCTGGGGATCAGGCGTGACATCGACCGTATCCCCCTCTTTGATCCCGATGACATTCAGGCGGTATTTTTCCCTGATGTGCAGCTCGGCAAGGCTTTTCCCCCGCCACTGTGACGGCAGGGCCATCTCGACAAGGCTGAAGCGCGGCGACAGCTCAATCCAGTCGGTAAAATTGTCGGCGACGAGATACTTCGCAACGCGCCGTCCCATCTCGACCTCCGGGTAGATCACCTTGTGCGCCCCAACCCGTTTGAGAATTTTTTCATGCATCCTGTTCTTGGACTTGGCAAGGATGCGCGGGATCCCCATCTCATGACACGCCATCGTCGTGACAATGCTCGCCTCGAGGCTCTCTGTGATCGCGACAATCGCTCCGTCCAGATTGTGCATCCCGAGGTTGTCAAACGTCTCGGGATCCTCAACGTTCGCGCAGATCGCGTAGCTGACATGGTCGGCCAGCTCCTGGACAACCTCCGGGTTCTTGTCGACAAGGATAATCTCGCAGCCAAGCTCCTGGAGCGTGACCGCGATGCTGGCGCCGAATTTGCCGCCGCCGAAGACAACATACTGCTTCTTCATAACTGATTCCTTTCACTCTGAATGATATCACAGGGGGCCGAAAGCCGGGCAAGCGCTCATCCCACCATGACCCGCTCCTCCGGGAGACGGCGGCCACGTCCTCTCTTTGCCGCCCTGGCCGCGAACAGCAGCGCGAGCGTCACCGGGCCGATACGTCCCATATACATCAGGATCACAATGACCAGCTTGCTGCCGGGGCACAGCGACGGCGTGATCCCTGTGGACAGCCCGACCGTACCGACTGCGGAAATGACCTCATACAGGACGTCTGACAGCGCAAACGGCTCCATGGCCAGCACGAGCAGCGTGCCGCCGAGCGCCGCCAGAAACGCGACCGTAAATACAGAGAAGCCTGTCCGCACATTCGCAGGCGGAATCCTGCGGCGGCAGCACTCAGTGTCCCCATGTCCCTTCAGCACTGACCAGCACGTCAGGAGCAGCAGCGCGACCGTCGTCGTCTTGATGCCCCCTGCCGTCCCTCCCGGCGATCCGCCGATAAACATCAGGATGCACGAGAGCAACTTCGATTCTTCACGCAGACTGCCCTGCGACACCGTGAAAAATCCCGCCGTCCTCGTCGTGACCGACTGGAACAGCGCTGCCATCCATTTCTGCCCCGCCGTGAGCGGCCCGAGCGTATCCGGATTGGAATACTCTATCACAAAAAAGCCAATCGTCCCGATCACAATCAGGGAAACGGTCATCACAGCCGCCAGCTTCGTATGCAGCCTCATCCGCTGGACCGCCCTGCGGGCGGAGCACTCCTTCCTGCGGATCCGGCGGGCAGCCAGCAGCAGATCCCGCCAGACGACAAAGCCGAGGCCGCTCAGGACAATCAGCCCAATCGTCGTAAAATTGATCAGCGGATCCGTCTGGTATATCTGCAGGCTGCTCTCCCCGAGCAGGTCGATCCCGGCGTTGCAGAAAGCGGATACCGCATGGAAAACGGAGTATCCAATCCCCCGGAACAGCCCATACCGCGGCACAAACCGGATTGCATACAGCAATGCGCCTGCGCCCTCCGCCAGGAAAGTGCCTTTCAGCACATAGATCAGCAGCACGACCAGCCCGCTCATAGTATTCATATTATAGCTTTCCTGCAGCATGACGCGGTCACGCACCGTGATCTGCCTGCGCAGAATCAGGAACGCACCCATCGTACACGCGATAATCCCGAGCCCGCCGAGCTGAATCAGCAGCAGCAGGACAAGTTTCCCAAAAAGAGAGAACTGCGCAGCCGGGACAACCGTCATGAGGCCGGTCACGCAGACCGCCGAACAGGCGGTAAACAGGGCGTCAAGAAAGTTCAGCCACTGTCCGCCGGCGTTGCACACCGGCAGGCACAGCACAAGCCCTCCGGCCAGGATCGCGGCCGCAAAACCAACCGCCATAGTCTGCGAGGCTGTCATATGGTTTTCTATTCTGTAAAGCAGCTTTCCTATCTTTAATCTCATATCATTTACCGAAAATCACGCTGGCGCACAATCTCAAACGCGAGCACTCCCGCAGCCACCGACGCATTCAGCGAATCGATGTCGCCCTTCGTCGGGACTGACACGGCATAATCACATTTTTCCTTTACAAGCCTGCTGACGCCATTGCCCTCGCTGCCGATCACCAGGCCGATCGGCCCGGTCAGGTCCGTCCGGTACATCGGCTCGCCGCCCATATCGGCACAGGCAAACCAGATGCCATCCTTCTTCAGCTCCTCGATCGTGGCGCCCAGATTCGTCACCCTCGCCACCGGCGTATAATTGAGCGCACCCGCAGATGTCCTCGCCACAGCCGCCGTCAGGCCGACCGCACGGCGCTTCGGGATGATCACGCCATGCGCACCCGCCAGGTTCGCCGTCCGGATGATCGCGCCGAGATTGTGCGGATCCTCAATATTGTCCAGCAAAATCAGGAACGGCGGCTCGCCCTTCCTGCGCGCGCCCTCCAGGATGTCGCTGACCTCCGCGTATTCATACACCGCCGTATAGGCGATGACTCCCTGATGATGCCCTGTCACAGACATCTGGTCGAGACGCTCCTTCGCCACGAAATCGACCACCGTATCATGCCTGCGCGCCTCACGCTTGATTGTCTGGATCGGGCCGTCCTGGCAGCCGTCCTGAATCAGCAGCCTGTCAACCGTCCTGCCGGAGCGGAACGCCTCGAGGACGGCATTCCTGCCCTCGACAATGCGTCCCGGTTCAGATGATTCCAAAATATTGCTTTTCATATGTTCCTCCACTATCTGCAGGACTGCCCGGTTCCCCCCGGTTCCCGCTGCTCCGGCTCCAAAGCCCCGAGCATCTCCATCCCGCGCACCGCAAGCTCTCCCAGCCGCCCGAAATCTCCGCGCAAATACAGCCAGCCGATCACAGCCTCGAATCCGGTTGCCTCGAGGTACTCCCCGAGCGTCGCATTCTTCGCCTTCGTGTACGGCTTGGAGTTGCGGCCGCGCCGATACACGGCGGCCTCCTCCTGAGTCAGGAACGGCTGCAGCGCCTCGATGATCCTCGCCTGTGCCTTCGCACTGACACACGACGTCACCCACCTGTGAAGCTTCTGCGTCTGGCAGTTGCCTTTTTTTACATAATAATTGCGGACTGCGAGCTCATACACCGCGTCCCCGATATAGGCGAGCGTCAGCGGCGAATACTGGTCCCAATCCTGCGCGGAAAGCCTGAATGCTCGATCCAGGCTTTCCGTCAGAGATGTTATGCTCTTTTCCATTTGACTCCTTCTCTTGTGTCGAGAAGCGTGATGCCCCGTTCCAGGAGCTGGCTGCGGATCTCATCGGCCCGCGCGAAATCCTTCGCCCTGCGTGCCGCTTGGCGCTCCCCGATCAGCTTCTCAATGTCCGCGTCAAGCAGCTCCTCCTGCTCCTCCGCAATGATCCCCAGGATATCGCACAGCGAAACGATCTCATCACGCACCTGCTTCACGAACGCTTTCGTATTCTCCGCGGAGATATTCGTGTTCGCATACTTCACAAGCTCGAATACAGCCGAGATCGCGTCCGCCGTGTTGAAATCATCATCCATCGCCTCGTCGAACTTCCGTGAAAGCTCCCGCGCCTCTGCAAGCTCAGCCTTTTCACCGTCCGTGGGCTCCCCGTCCTTCGCAGAGTCCAGCAGATACTTCAGGTTCGAGACTGCGTTCCGGATCCGCCCAAGCGCATTCTTCGACGACTCCATCAGTTCCGCGCTGAAATTGAGCGGGCTGCGGTAGTGTGCGCTCAGCATGAAGAAGCGCAGCACCTGCAGGTCATACTTCTCCGAAATCTCACGCACCGTGAAGAAATTGCCGAGTGACTTTGACATCTTGCGGTTATCGATATTCAAAAACGCATTGTGCAGCCAGTAACGTGCAAAAGTCTTGCCGTTGCAGCACTCGCTCTGCGCGATCTCATTCTCATGGTGCGGGAAAATCAGATCCTCGCCGCCCGCGTGGATGTCAATCTCCTCGCCGAGATACTTCTTCGCCATCACCGAGCACTCAATGTGCCAACCCGGACGTCCGTCGCTCCACGGCGACGGCCACGACGGCTCGCCCTCCTTCTTCGGCTTCCAGAGGACGAAATCCAGCGGATCCTCCTTCTGCTCCTCGCCCGTCACGAGCAGGGAGCGGTTCCCCGCGCGCAGGTCGTCGAGATTCTTGTGCGACAGCTTACCGTACTCCCTGAACCTCCTCGTGCGGAAATAGACGGTCCCATCCACATCATAGGCATAGCCCTTCTCAATCAGCGTCGAGATCATCTCAATCATGCCGCCGATCTCCTGCGTCGCGAGCGGATGCGTCGTCGCAGGCTTCACATTCATGCCCGCCATATCCTTTTTACACTCGGCGATATAGCGCTCTGAGATCTCCTGCGCCGTCACGCCCTCCTCATTTGCTTTCGCGATGATCTTATCGTCGACATCCGTGAAATTCGAGACATAATTGACCTCATAGCCCTTGTGCTCCATGTAGCGGCGCACCGTGTCAAATACGATCATCGGGCGCGCGTTGCCGATATGAATCAAATTGTAAACCGTCGGACCGCAGACATACATACTGACCTTGCCCGGGACCAGCGGCACAAATTCCTCTTTCCTTCTGGACTGCGTATTAAATACCTTCATAATATTCTCCTCAGCTTTCCGCATGATGCCTTACCTTGCCTGTCACCTAGTCTAAGCAAATCGGGCGGCTTTGTCAATTCTTTTCTTTCGGACCTTTTTATGCCATAAAACCACTATACAACTTCATCCAGGAAGACGCTGCGCCGGCCCCGGTGATACGTGCATAATAACGCCAGGCGTAAACAGCAACGTCCCGGGCAACATCAGCATCCCGCACACCCGCCGCATCCCGCGCAGCCCCCGCCTGCCACACGCATCCTGTCATCCGCAATCACATCCATCAAAGGCTCCAGCAGACACACCGCCTGCGCCGAGATCCCCTCGCCGCTGCCGGTAAATCCGAGACCCTCCTCAGTCGTCGCCTTGACATTGACGCGGTCCTCCGTCAGCCCCAGCGCCTGCGCAATATTCCGCTTCATCTGATCCATGTACGGCAGCAGCTTCGGCCTCTGCGCAATCACCGTCGCATCAATGTTTTCGATCACAAAATACTTCTCCTCCAGAAGACCCGCCACATATCCGAGCAGCTTCATGCTCGAAATTCCGTGGTATTTTTCGTCCGTATCCGGGAAATGCTTCCCGATATCCCCTAGTGCCGCCGCCCCGAGCAGCGCGTCCATGACCGCATGCAGCAGCACATCCGCATCCGAATGCCCGAGCAGGCCTTTCTCATACGGAATCTCCACTCCACCAAGGATCAGTTTGCGCCCTTCCACAAGACGGTGCACATCATAGCCTATTCCAACTCTCATAATCTACATTCTCCTGTTTTGCACATCTAAATCGCGTTCCTGCTTTATTTTTTGCTGCCAGCCTGATTATAATACGCATCCGCCGGAAACTCAATTACAAAACACCCGCCATAAGCGGGTGTCTGTCGGACGCTGTAAAGGAAATTCTCCAATTGTTTCTTAAACACAGCTATGCTCATGCTGGCGCGTGGAGCCCATTCTCAGATACTATTCAGTATCTCACAGACAAGCGCTGTATCCATGCATAACACTGAAGCGATCTCTTCCCCAGAACAGCCCTGCCCATCAGCCACCTGCTGCGTGAAGATCCTGCCAAAGTCCTTTTCCTATTTGGCCTGATGGTCTTTGAACAGCATCAATACCCATAGCCCGGCCTTCTGGCAAGCTCATAGCCGATCGTGCCGCCTGCATAATAAATCAGCATACGGCAGGGTTGTCTCATTTTCTCATGAACCCATATCTCGCAATGTGTAAATAGCAGCCTCAAACGAACGGCTACTCTTCCCTCTGGTTCAGCGAACGGATGATGCACTCCTTCTGCCGCTCGATATGCCTGCAGGTCACCCTCGCAGCCTGCTCCTCATCCCGCACCTCCAACGCGTGCAGGATCTCTTCATGCTCGCGCACCAACAGGCCGTGCGACTGCTTGTCCTTGAGGTACTCCATGCGGTAGCGGTACATCTGCTCCCGGAGGTTGTTCAGGATCTGGATCAGCCTGCGGTTGCCGTTGGACCGATAAATCGCCTCATGAAAATTCACATCGGCCTGGGCACAGAGCACAACGTCATCCGCACTGAGCGAACGCTTGAATTCATCCGAAAGCCTGCGGAGTTCTGCAAGCTGATCCTGCGTGATCCGTCTGCAGGCGTGCCGCACCGCCATCTCCTCGAGCACTGTCCGCACCTCCAGCACATCCTCGAGATCTGAGATCGTGATCTCCGCGACGACCGCGCCCTTGCGCGGGATCATCAGCACGAGCCCCTCCAGCTCGAGCTTGCGGATCGCCTCCCGTACCGGTGTCCGGCTCACGCCGAGCTTCTGCGCCAGATGGATCTCCATCAGCCGCTCGCCCGGCTTGAGCTCTCCACGCAGAATCGCCTGCCGCAGCGTCTGAAACACAACGTCACGCAGCGGCAGGTATTCATTCATCTGCAACTGAAATGTATCTAACATGACTTCCTCCTGTGTGAAAAAACCTGGTGAGGTACACATTTTTTGCCAGCTCTCCGCAGTCGAGCCTCGCAAATGCGGCCTCCGCTTTCGTCCGGCTGTCAAACAGTCCAAATACTGTCGGGCCGCTCCCGCTCATCATCGCCCCGACTGCCCCGGCATCCATCATCTCATCCTTGATCTCCCGGATCACCGGGCAGGCCGGGACTGTCACCGACTCGAGCACATTCCCCATGCGCCGCGCCATCCCGTACAGATCCCCGTCGCGGATCGCCCGGATCTGCCCGTCAATATCCGGATGCTGCGTATGCTCATCGAGCCTCAGGTTCCTGTAGACAAACGGCGTCGAAATATGCGCCGGCGGCTTTGCGAGCAGCACCCACGCGTCCGGCGCATCCGGCAGCCTCGTCAGCCGCTCCCCGATCCCTTCAGCCAGAGCCGTCCCGCGCATGATGCAGTACGGAATATCCGCGCCGAGCCTCAGGCCGCGCTGCTGCAGCTCCTCCACCGTCAGCCCAAGCGAAAACATCCTGTTCATCCCCACCAGCACTGCCGCCGCGTCGGAGCTGCCTCCCGCGAGCCCGGCTGCTACCGGGATATGTTTCTTCAGGTTGATAAAAACGCCTCGCCCTGTCGGAAACTCCTCCATCAGAAGCTTCGCGGCCTTATATACAAGATTATCCTCATTTGCAGGCAGATAGCCCAGGTTCACGGAAACCTGGATCCCCGGCGTCTCCGTCTCCTGCAGCTCGATCTGGTCATACAGATAAATACTCTGCATAATCATCCGCAAATCATGATAGCCATCCTCACGCCTGCGCAGCACATCAAGGCCGAGATTGATCTTCGCCATCGCTTTCAGCTTCAGTTCTTTCATATGGCACCTCTGTACTTTGTATACAATATAATTTTATTCTACCTTCCAGACCTGCATCTGTCAATGGCTTATTTCTGTAGCGGCCCGTCAGGCCCGGATCGCGGCAACGCTCTTCATCAGGATCAGGCAATCCCCTTTCCTGACGTTTTCCGACTCCAGCCCGTTCATTTCCATGACCTGGCGCGGCGTCATGTAATACCTGCGCGCGATATCCCACAGCGTCTCCTGCTCCTGCACAATGTAGCCTGTGATCCCCGGCACGGCCTCCAGCCGCTCCAGCTCGTAATCCTTCTCATGGATCTCGTGGATGCACTGCTGATGCTGCGGCCGCACAACGAACAGGCTCAGCCCGATCGAAGCCCTGGCCTCAATTTCCTCGCTGTCCGCCATCGTCGTCTGGAGCTGGTCGAGATTCGTCCTCAGGGAGAAGCGGCAGCTTTCGTCGATGTCCGGCACCTCGGCAAGATGCGAAAACGGCACTGTCCCCTCGAGCACGGCGAACGGCATCGAATCATCCGCCGAAATATAGAGGATCGCGAGCGGCAGCGCCCCTTCAATCTGTACGCCGCCCGGCACGATCTTCGCATTATCAATCTTGATGCTGCCGCTGCTGTGGCAGACCTGCAGGATGCGCGGCTTCGCGCTCTGGATGCGGATTCTGCCTGACGCCTTGCACTTTGACTCATTTTTCATGACAAGGCTCTCATAGGCCTCGTCGCTCGTCACCAGCTCCAGATCCTTTTCCGGAGAATAGACATCCTCGAGAATCTCCGCTTCCTCGTTCCCGTAAAGGCAGATTTCCAGCTCCAGCACACCCTCCAGATGGAACAGGCGCAGCTCGCCATCCGTGTCCTCCTTTGCCGTGAGCTCCGTCTGCGCAAGCGACATTTCTATATCCGGCACGAGCTCCGGGCTGCAGCCGCCGCACTCAATCTCTCCCTCGACCGGGATCATTTGTTCGATCCACTGCGCACTCTGCCCCTCATCCTCTCCCCGGTAAAGGACGAACAGGAACAGGCTTCCCTGCACAGCCAGCTTTCCCTCCCGCAGCGCTGCACGGCAGCTCCGAAGCTGCACATTTTCCCAGAGAATCTCGTGGATGTCCGGCTTGTTCGAGGGAAGCGGGATCTCCTCCTTCAGCCGCAGGATATCCTTTTTCTGGACGGTAAGCTGCATCAGCTCCAGCTTCTTCCTGCGCTCACACAGCTCGATCTGTGCCTGCGTCTCCACTGCGGCCTGCAGGTCGTAAATCTCATCCACCGCAGCCTCGAAGCCCAGCAGCGCACGGATTGCGAGCTTGCGCGAATTGATCAGCGCAACGTTCAGATCCTCCGTCTCATAGCGGATGCGCACATTATCTCCTGCTTCCAGCCCGTCAACCGCGATGCTCTCATCGAACGGCAGCTTCGTCTCAAGCCTGAAAAGCTGCCGCTCCTTTGTGTCATCCATATACAGGATGCTGACTGCCATGAAGCCGTCCACGAACAGCCTGCCCGGCTCGATCCGCGTATGCTCCAGTGTCACATGCTCCTGGCTCTGTACAATCATCTCGACGTCCGGCCTGACATCCGGGACGTTCAGATCCTCATCCAGTGTGATCTGCGTGCCCGCATGCTTTGCCTGCCTGCACATGTGTATGTTTTTCATCAATAAATCCATATGCCCCGCCTTTCTGTTACGTCCAACCTGTAACGCGCAGCCCGGATATGCAAATCCAGTGCATGAATCCCGGGATGCCCTCTGTGCCCTGTCCCCGGCATCTGCACACCTCTATTCGATCATCACATCCTTATCGCGGCGCTCGATTTTCACCACAATATAGGGATACGAGGGTTCCTTCCCGCCGGACTGCCCATCCGGCGGCCCGATCAGGCGTGTGTCAAACCATACTCCGTCCTCATCCTCCGCACATTCGCTCACAGCAATGCTGTAGCCCCCGGTCTTCTGTTCCCCGTAGCCGCGTATCAGGTACAGTTCCTCACCGTCTTCGAACGTCAGCCGCATTTCCTCCTTTTTGTTCTCCTCTATGATCGTCAGCAGCTCCGGCGGCAGCTGATCCGATGCAACCACCGTGAAATCAACCTCCGTCCTCCCATCCGCCGCATCCTCCGAACGGGCGCAGCCGCACAGGAGCAGGGCGAGCGCCAGTGGTACGGCAGACAGGCATATACGCCATCTCTTTTTCGTAATTTTTCTCACCTGCAGCACCAGCCAATATGCTTTCTATTATTGATATTGCGTGCGGGGCAAAAATATGCACAGGTTGTTCTGAATAGATGGGGTTCCTGCTGTTTGTTATACGGCTTATCTGTCCTCAGTCACCTTTACAGACTCAGGCAGGCTATGCGTTATCCAGTAATTCTTAAATTTCTTTGCTTCGTCGCGCGTGCAGCCTTCACGGCTGTAGCGTGCCTTCTCATAAATCGCGTGGAGATATGTCACAGAAGCATCCTCGCCTGACACATGACTCCCATTCTCTGGCTGTGGTGCACCGCGCAGCCCCGCCTTTCCTTCCAGCTCTTCCGGCGTCTCCGTGCCCGTGATTCCTGTCCGCGCCCGCTGCCAGATCAGCTTCCTGTATTTCCTGCGGACCGCGCTGGCGGGAGTGCTTCGGAATCCGCCGCGTCCCTTGCGGCCCGGACCCTGCTCTTCTTCCCCCTCATTGTCCGGGAAGATCAGCTCGTCACCGGGATCCCCTGCGGCAAAGGACTGCATCATGCGGCAGCACAGCACGTAAAGCATCCGCAGCCCAAACACAAGGAACAGCAGCAGCACTCCGTACAGGATGAGATTCGTCAGCGTCTGGAACCATGCCGGGGGCTCCGCCGCCTCCTCTATGCCAAGGCTTTCAAGCATTTCCATCATGCCTCCGCCCTGAGGCTGCTGTATCTCTTCCTCAATCTGAATCTCCGTATCGGATGGCTGAATCAGGTCGGGCAGCCCGGCCAGCGGTTCCTTCCCGAACAGCATGGCAGGCATCATGAACAGCAACAGCAGGACCAGCGCCATGCACAGAATGACTTCTCTGTTTTTGTGCATCATGCGCATGGGGAGATTCGCGACATTGTGGTATTTCCTGATGAAATCCTGCTGCCAGTCCAGATAGCTGAACACGAAACAGACGACAAGATCCGACACAAGCACATAAAACATTATTTTCAGCAGATCGCTCCGCCTCGTAAAAATCAGCCCCAGATACAGCACAAGATGCCAGATGCAGTGCCAGATCCGCGGCCGGTCAAGCAGGGTCGGGATCTCCCACAGCTCAGGCTCCGGGTTCGCCAGGCCCATCGTCTCCTGCTCAAGCTTCCTGTTGTGCGCACGCGCAATCCAGGCGTGGCTGCGCAGTATGAAAATCAGCTCCGTAAATACCGTAGTCAGGATGCAGTGCGCAGCCGCCCAGATCACAGCTGTCACCGCCGCCCCCACCGCATGGTACAGGATAAAATTCCGCAGCCTGCGCACCACCAGCCAGCTCACCACCACAGGCAGCAGCAGGATCAGGCAGCGCAGGAAATAGCGCGCGAGGCTGCTGCCGCGGTATTCATAGAAAGCTGCCACTGCCAGATAGATCCCGGCAAACAGAAGCACGGAATGGATCCAGGAAAGCAGAATCAAAAGACGTTGCTCCAGCTTCTCCATCACTCCACCTCCCATCTGATATGACGGACGCCCTCTGCCCGGCCTCTGCCGCGCTGCAGTGCATCCTGCACGTTCTCCTCCATCCATGGATGCACGGGCTGCACCCACAGCGCCTGGTTCCCGCGGGCTGCAAGCACCGCGAGCTGCCGTTGTGCCTCCTCCCTCTCATTTTTCGAGATCAGGATGTAAATACGGCCATTGTTCCCCGCCGCGAGCTCCTCGCCCAGCACCCCGCTGATCTCCTGTACCCCGTCGGAAAGCACAACCCGCGCCAGACGGCGGTTCAGCTCCTGCAGCTGTGCGCCGCTGCGCAGATGCATCGCGACGCGCCCCGCTCCCAGGCCATTCCCGGCGACCCGCAAGGGAACCGCCTCCGTCTCCGTCGGATAAGGGCCATCCTCCCCGGACGCGACCGCGTTTCCGGTGATATCCAGCTCCATCCCGCTTCTCACCAGACGCGCCGCGAGCGACGCGGCGATGCGGATCGACTCCTCCGTCAGTTCCTCGGATTTCAGGATATTGGAATCCTCGACATCAAGCACCACCGTAACCTTCACACTTATCGTCGAATCATACTGGTTCACCATCAGCCCGCCGGTGCGCGCCGACGCCTTCCAGTTGATCCGGTTCATCGGGTCTGTGGGATTGTACTCGCGGATGCCCGAGAATTCAAACGGATCCGGATATTGCCTGTCCTGCGTCACGACCATGCCGCTGACCGCCTGGCACACGAGGCGCAGCCGCCCCGCGTCAACCGGCCCCGGATAGACGTAGAACTGCGTATCCTGCTCCCGCTCCTGATAATAGCTGTGCCGGTAGAACAGGTCATAGCCCACGACCTCCGACTTCGTGATGCGGTAGAACCCTCTCTTCCCGCACACAAACGGCAGCCGCCTGATCACGGTCTGCCGCCCGAAAAAGGAAAAGATATCGCGCTTGTAATTCTGGTCGGAAATACTTGAATTCTCCTTTGCCTCGCCGGAAAAGACAAGATTCCGGCTCATCGCCAGCCGCACTTCAAGCGCCGGCAGAGGCAGCGGCTTGCGGTTCGCAATCGTTTCGCGCAGGCATGACGTATCTCCCTCCAGCGCATACGGATCCGCAAACTCGATTGTGACATCGAGCTGCCTGTCCCAGTACCGCTGATATACAATGTACTGCAAAGCCCACGCAGCCAGCACACCTGTTATGAATAATACTAACATTCCGTCCCTCCATCCGCCCTCCCCGCGTCTGTACCCGACCCACCGTCAGCCGTGCTCTCACCTGCGCGCCCAGTCCTCCGTCGGCAGAGGCGTATTCTGGAGAATTTCATTGATCACCGACACCGCCGTGCGGCGGCCGCCGCTCTCTGCCGTCAGGGACAGTCGATGCGCGAGGACCGGCACGGCGACAGCCCTGATGTCCTCCGGCACGACGTAATCACGCCCCTCTGTCATCGCGTACCCCTGCGAGGCACGCACAAACGCCAGTGTCCCCCTCGGGCTGACACCGCCCTGTGCGAGGCGATGCCGCCTCGTCGCGTGGATTACCGCCACGATATAATTCAGCAGCTCATCATGTATGTAAATCTCCCTGCACTGCTCCTGCAGCTTTACAATATCCTGACTGCCGCACACCGCGCCAAGATTTTTCAGAGGCTCTGCTGCCAGGAACCGGCCTATCATCGCCAGCTCCTGCTTTTCCGAAAGATCTTCCATCGAAATCTGCATCAGGAAACGGTCCATCTGCGCCTCCGGCAGCGGAAATGTCCCGAGCGTCTCGAGCGGATTCTGCGTCGCGATCACGAGGAACGGCTCCTGAAGCCCGCGTGTCACGCCGTCAACCGTCACCTGCCGCTCCTCCATGCACTCGAGCAGGCTGCTCTGTGTCTTCGGCGTCGCACGGTTGATCTCGTCCGCAAGCAGGATATTGCAGAACACCGGCCCCTCCGAAAACACAAATTCACTCTTTTTCGCGTCAAAATAATTCAAACCCGTCACATCCGACGGCAGCAGGTCCGGCGTAAACTGGATCCTCCCGAACCGTGCATCCACCGACCTGGCAAGTGACTTCGCCAGCACCGTCTTGCCCGTGCCCGGCACATCCTCAAGAAGCACATGCCCACGCGCCAGCATACATGTCAGGATCAACCTGACTGTACCCTCATTTCCAATCATAACCTCCGCGATATTCTCCCGCAGCCCTCTCAAAATACCTGTCTCCATACCATTCGCCTTTCTGAGCCGTAACTGTCCAGTCTTTTCTTTACTATTCACAGTCCCTCCACCCTGCAAGCCACAGACCGCCTTTTTTTCTATCATATAGCAACCGCTTCAAAACTTCAATCATTAACGTGGGGAGCAGCTCTGATTTTTCTTGCCATTGCGCACAGAATCTTATATAATGGTAAAGGTTTTCTTATGAAAAATACACAAGGAGATTTTTCCCAATGATTACGAAAAAAATACTTACCGACACCGAGCCAGCCGCCAGGCCGGAGCATGGGCGGCTCTCCGGGATCCTCGTGCATCCCACCTCGTTTCCATCTCCGTACGGGATCGGCGACCTGGGGCCGGGTGCATATGATTTTATTGACTTCCTGGCGAAGTCCGGGCAGCACCTGTGGCAGGTCCTGCCACTTGGGCCGACGGGCTTCGGCGACTCCCCGTATCAGGGCTTTTCCGCATTTGCAGGGCAGCCGCTGATCATCAGCCCCGACAAGCTGATTGAGATGAAGCTGCTGACAAAGGAGGATGTCGCGGATATCCCCGAATGGGATCCGCGCAGGGTTGATTATGGCCCCGCGATCGCGTACAAGACGAAGCTGCTCCGGAAAGCGTGGGCCGCATTTTCACATACGCCGGACAAGACGCTGCTCGAAGAGTTTGAAGCATTCTGCGAGGAAGAAAAAGCGTGGCTCGACGATTACACGCTCTTCATGGCGTGCAAGGACTACCATCAGGGACGCCGCTGGCTCGAATGGGATGAGGAGCTCCTGGATCCGGATGGGAAGACAAAACAGCTCTGGCGGGAGAAGCTCGCGGAGGGCATCCATTATTACAGCTTTGTGCAATTCATCTTCCAGGTGCAGTGGCAGGAGCTCCGCGCGTACGCACATGAGAATGATGTCGAGATCATCGGAGATATCCCGATCTTTGTCTCGCTCGACAGCGCAGATGTCTGGGCGAACAAGAAGCTGTTCCAGCTCGATTCGAAGGGTTATCCTGTCAGCGTTGCAGGAGTGCCGCCAGATTATTTCAGTGAGACAGGCCAGCTCTGGGGCAATCCGCTCTATGACTGGGACTACCATAAGGAGACCTCCTATAGCTGGTGGATCCGCCGCATCAGACGGCAGCTTTCATTGACTGATTATCTGCGCATCGACCATTTCCGGGGCTTTGAAGCGTACTGGTCCGTCCCGGCTAACGAGGAGACCGCAGTCAACGGCAAGTGGGTCAAGGGGCCGTGCGAGGATCTGTTCCTTGCGATTCAGCGCGAGCTTGGCAGTGACCTGCCGATCTGGGCGGAGGATCTCGGCATCATCACGCCCGAGGTGGAGCATCTGCGCGACAGCCTCGGCTTCCCGGGCATGAAGGTTCTGCAGTTTGGCTTCGGCGACATGAACGACCACAAATACATTCCGTTTTACTATACGACGACCAACTGCATCTGCTACACCGGCACACACGACAACGACACGACGATGGGATGGTACGCCGAACAGCCTGAGCCCATCCGTGACCGCATCCGCCGCATGGGCAATACGGACGGCAATCTCGTCAGCCTCGATTTCATCCGCTTCTGCATGGGCAGCATCGCGAAATACGCGATCTTCCCGATCCAGGATCTGCTGATGCTCGGCAGCGACGCGCGCATGAACACGCCCGGGGTCGCGGCAGCCAACTGGGCATTCCGGTATCTGAGTACCGACCTGTCGGATGAGCGCTGCGAGTGGCTGAAGAAAACAACGGAATTGTTCGGCCGGTAAACGCAGCCGCAGAAAGGACGGATCCAAATGTTACGTTTTATCATTGTCGCCGCTTTTGTGGTCATTTTCCTGATCCTGTCCATTCCCGTATTTTTCGTGGAATGGATCATCGGCAAGTACAATCCCGGCCTGCGCGACCGGAGTTCCCTGCGGATTGTCCAGGGGGCGTTCAAAATCGTCATCCGTCTCTCAGGCGTACGCCTCAATGTGATCGGTGAAGACCGTATCCCAAAGGACACGGCTGTACTTTTTATCGGCAACCACCGCAGCTACTTCGATATCGTCCTGACGTACGCGCGCTGCGCGGGGCTGACCGGCTACGTCGCCAAAAAGGAGATGCTGAAGATCCCGCTTCTTTCCACCTGGATGAAGCTGCTGCACTGCCTCTTCCTCGACCGCACCGACATCCGCGCCGGGCTGAAGACAATCCTCGAGGCAATCGACCTCGTCAAGAGCGGCGTTTCCATCATGATTTTCCCGGAAGGCACGCGGGGCAAGGCGGACTCAGAGCTTGAGATGCTGCCATTCCACGAGGGCTCCTTCAAGATCGCTACGAAATCCGGCTGCCCGATCGTCCCGGTCGCCATCAGCAATTCATCTGCGCTGTTTGAGGATCATATCCCGCGAATCACGCCGGTGGAGGTCACGATCGAGTACGGCGAGCCGATCTATCCAAAGGATCTGTCGCGCGAGGAGCAGAAATTCCTCGGCCGCCAGGTACAGGAGCTGATTCTCAGTACGCTCAGGCGCAACGCTGCGCCTGCTGTTTCAGGCAAAAAGCAGTC